>JANPDQ010000379.1:0-1865 GCA_031431575.1 Polaromonas sp. | reverse complement strand
AACTTGAAAGAATTGTTTGTACTTAAGTAATAAATCGGACGACACGGTTTGCCTTTGCTGACGACAGGCGCGGCCGGAATACTGCGCGAAACTGTCCTACAAGTTTATCTTCTGCGGGGAATTTTTCGGGAAAGACAGCGCGAATGGGTGTGCCCGACTGGGGTAAATTTGGCCAATAGTGGCTAATTCGTCGCCTTTTTGACACTTTCAATGGGAATCCAGGTTTTGTTGGTCTGGCGGCTGGGGCGATGCAATTGCCCTGAAAACAGCTCCGCGGCTCTATTTTTAGGTCAAATCAGGCTCTAGCCCATCAAATACAGGCGCAAGCTGCTATAAAGATAATAGCAATTGGCGGTTGTGGTCAAACTGGCTGAAACGCCTGCGCTGCCGATTTGACCACCGCTTGGCGCAACCACACATGGGCGCTTTGCGCATCTACCCGCCGATGCCACACCGCGTCAACGTTGACCGGCGCTACGTCAAACGGCAGCGGCCGCTGTACCAGCTGGTCGGCAATGCCCGTAACCCCGACAAAATGCTTGGGCAACACGGTCAGCAAGTTGGAATTGGCCACGACCCGCCCGGCTGTAAAAAACTGGTTGACTGTCAGCACAATCTGGCGGTTGCGGCCAATAGCCGCCAGCGACTCGTCTATAAAACCGTAGGGCCGGCCTGAAAAGCTCACCAGCATGTGGCGAGCTGCGCAAAACCGGTTAAGCGTGAACGGCCCGCTGGCAAGTGCATGGCCTTTTCGCATCACGCACACATACTCGCCGTCGTACAGGCGCTGGTGCGCAAAGGCCACGCCGTCGCCGCTTTGCGCGCGCACCACCAAATCAGCCAGCACCGACGGAAAATGGCCTATTGCCAGGTCAACCGCTTCTTCATCGAGCAGGCGGCGCGGGTCACGCGTAGACAGTGGCACCACCCGAAGCGATACGCCGGGCGCAAATTGCTCCAGCGTGTCGACCAGGCCCGGCATCAACTCCGCGGCAGTTGCGTCGGCCATTGCGAGTACAAAGGTGGTGTTGGCGGTTGCCGCCTCGAACCCGCCGGGCGCAAGCGACGACTGCAGCTGCCGCAGCGCTTCACGTACCGTGGGCCACAGCGCCAGCGCGCGGGGGGTGGGCGCCATGCCCTGGCCGCTGCGCACCACCAGGTCGTCGCCCAGTGTTTCGCGCAGTCGGCGCAGTGCGTTGCTTACGGCCGGCTGGCTCAGCGACAAATTGCGTGCCGCCCGCGTCAGGCTGCGCTCGGCCATCACTTCATCGAACACGCGGAGCAAATTCAGGTCGAGGGTTCGGAAATTAGCGGTATTCATTCGCGTAATTTATCACTCAAATGAATAACCACAATCATTAATATAAAGTTGAATCGCATACGTACTAACCCTAATATATCGGCATCGCGCAAATTGATGCGCCGCTTTGAAAGAGGAATTCACCATGACCAGTTTTGTACACATTGACATCCCCACACGCCACGTTGGCGCAGAGCGGCTTGAGGCTGCAGCCCACGCAGCGCAGCAGCTGAAAAGCCAGGCTTTCGGCACGCGCGGTTTGGCTACCGCGCTGTTGTCTGCCATTGCAGCCGCAGTTATGGTGGTTGCCTACCAGGTGATGGACAGCGTTGCCGAGGGCCAGTTGCTGGTGATCTGGATTGCCCTGTGGGCAGTTGCGTTTGCTACGTTGGCGTTGTTCGCAGGAAGCGCTCGCAGCGTGGCCTCACGCATGAAAGCTTCAGCCGACGCTTGGTCTCGCGCCATCGCCGAAGCGAAATCAGACCAGCGTTTGTGGGCGGCTGCCCAGAAAGACCCGAGGGTTATGAGCGACTTGCAAGCGGCCATGACGCGCGACGATCAAGAC
>JANPDQ010000378.1:0-1970 GCA_031431575.1 Polaromonas sp. | reverse complement strand
CCTGCGGTGGCGGCACCGATGCGGTGGTGATTCCGCCCCCGTCAAAGTACCCCACCCTCTCAGGTGATTTACCGCTGGTGATTGCACACCGCGGCGCAAGTGGCTACCTGCCAGAGCACACACTGGAAGCGTACAAGCGCGCAATTGAGCTGGGTGCCGACTTCATTGAGCCGGACCTGGTCGCCACCAAAGACGGCGTGCTGATAGCGCGTCATGAACCGAACATTACCAGCACCACTGATGTGGCAACCCGCGCCGAGTTTGCCGCGCGCAAAACCAAAAAGATCGTCGACGGTGTTGAAGAAGAAGGCTGGTTTGCATCAGACTTCACGCTGGCCGAAATCAAGACCCTGTTTGCCAAACAGCCCGTTGCTGACCGCGACCAAACGCAAAACACCAGGTTTCGCATTCCAACTTTTGAAGAAGTCATTGACCTGGCAAAGACTGAAGGCGCAAAGCAAGGCCGCGTGGTTGGCCTGTACCCTGAAACCAAGCACCCGACGTACCACAACGGCTTGAATTTGTCGCTTGAAGACCGCTTGCTGGCCATTTTGGTGAAGAACAATTTCACCACCAAATCCGCGCCCGTCATCATCCAGTCGTTTGAGGTTGCCAACCTGAAGTATTTGCGGTCTAAAACGCAAGTGCGCATCGTGCAACTGATTGATGCTGATGATGTCAACCCTGACGGCAGCATGTCGCTCGTGGCCCCGTATGACAAACCATATGACTTTGCCGTCGCCAAAGACCCGCGCACATTCGCCACCATGCTCACCCCAGCGGGCCTCAAAGAAATCAAAACCTACGCAGACGGTATTGGCCCCTGGAAGCCGTATTTGATCTCCACCAAACAAACCATTGGTGCAGACGGCAAGGCAGTGGACCTGAACGGTGACGGCAGGATTGATCAGCGCGACCGCACCTCATTGCCGCCAACCGACGTAGTGAGAAACGCGCACCTTGAGGGCTTGATCGTGCATGCTTATACCTTTCGCAATGAACCGGTGCGACTGGCGTCTGACTTCAAAGGGGATGCCAAAGCCGAATACCAGTTGTTCTACAAACTCGGCGTTGACGGCTTGTTCAGTGATTTCCCTGATACAGCGCTCTCGGCACGTTAATTTTTAAGTGAAAAGTGCTTTTAGCCCAATAAATATGGGCGCAAGCCGCTATTACTTTTGATTAAGTGCCGCGAAATGCAATGCACGCTGGGCTCCCTGGTTTGCCCAGCCCAGAATCTTGAATCCTCGGACTCTTGAAATCCAGCCACGATTTGTCGATTTCTGATTGAATCTACTGCACGCACTCCCCGCGTATTCAAGCCATTGATTCAAGGAAATTCCAATGACAGCTTCTACAAAAAGGGTTGGCTGGCGCATTGCCGCAATGGCGTTTGCACTGCTAACCACGCTCAGCGCGTACACGCACACGCACGCGCAAACTCAGGCTCAAACTCTGGCACAGGGCCTATCAAGTAGTGACGCCGCCCAGGTGCGCACCGTTGTGCAAAGCCAACTGGCCGCTTTCGCAAAAGACGACGCGGGCAAAGCTTTTTCATACGCTGCGCCAAATATTCGCAAAACATTTGGATCAGCCGCCACTTTTTTAGACATGGTGCGGCGCAGCTACCCGGTGGTGTACCGCCCTGCAACAGTCGCGTTTTTAACGCCCGACGGTGCGGGTAACCAGGCGGTGCAGCGGGTGCAAATGCAAGACGCCGCGGGCAACGCCTACCTGGCCACCTACACGCTGGAACGCCAGAAAAACAAAATCTGGCGTATCACCGGCTGCCAGGTGGCCGCCAACAAAGGCCAGACTGCCTAGAGACGCTCCGCATAAGCGGCAGCGTTGTAAAAGGGTCAAATATCACAAAAAAGTGTAGTTAGCGCCCTATATTTGGGCGTAAGCAGCTATTAACTTGGTAGCAATCAGGCGTTTTTGCGTTATATTCATAGCACTCACGTGGCAAA
>JANPDQ010000377.1:0-2586 GCA_031431575.1 Polaromonas sp. | reverse complement strand
GCCCAGGCCAGGTCATGCTGGTACTTGATGTGGGCGGCACGCGGTTGTTATCGAGGCTGACGAAAAAATCTGCTGACACATTGGCATTGGCGCCAGGGGCATCCGTGTTTGCGCAGGTAAAAGGTGTTGCTGTTTTGCGCTGACCCAACCAGTGTCAAGGGTGTTTTTGTGCGGCGAGTTGCGTAGTGTTTGTACTGGGGTGAATGCGTTATTTTCATCAATTAGTCACAAAATTGTCACACAATGACTGGCGAATGTCGCCTAAAACCCCACGCAAGGAGCCTTTGATATGACCCACATCGCAAAACCCACTGCCCCGCTCTGGACTGACCCGGACGACCTGGACAACAACACCAGCGGCAACCCCACCATTGCTGATGTGCTGGCCGCACGCATGCACCGCAGGTATGTTTTAAAAGGCGGCGTAGGGGCCATCACCATGGCCAGCTTGGGCACGCTGGGAACACTAGGGTTAGGCGCTTGCGGCACGATGGGTGGTAGTGCAGGCGGTACGCGGGGCGTCACGCTGGGTTTTAAAGCGGTGAGCAAGTCACTGATGGACCGCGTCACCGTGCCAGAGGGTTACACCGCCACGGTGGTGTACGCCACCGGTGACCCGATTGACGCCGCTCTTGCCGACTACAAAAACGACGGCACTGACGATAACTTTGCCCGCCGTTCTGGTGACCACCACGACGGCATACATTACTTTGGCATCAGCGCCGCAGGCACGCCTGACACCAAAAGCCTTGACCGCGCTCTGCTGGTCATGAACCACGAAAACATCACCGGCACCGCCAAGTTTTTGCATGCGGGCGGACAGACCAACATTGCAGCTACTGCCGGGCCGCGCCCCGAGTCAGAGGTGGTCAAAGAAATAGATGCGCATGGCGTTTCAGTGGTTGAGCTGCGCCGGGTCAATGGCAAATACAGCTACGTGAAGTCGTCGAGTTTTAACCGCCGCATTACCGGCGCAACGCCGATGGAGTTGTCTGGCCCGGCGCGCGGCTCTGCTTACACCAAAACCGTGTATTCACCCGACGGCACAAAAACGCGCGGCACCATCAACAACTGCGCCAACGGCTACACGCCGTGGGGCACGTATTTGACGTGCGAGGAAAACTGGGCTGGGTATTTTGTGCGCCGCCTTGACACCGCAGCGCGTAGTCAGCGCGACAACTCTGCGATGTTGCGCAACGGCATTCGCCCCGGCGCTGCAGGCTTTGCGCACAACCGCTGGGCCAGCGTGGTGGCGGCGGACGCCTCCAGTACCGCATTTAGCCGCTTTGATTGCACCGCGCTAGATGGCAAAGCGGCTGACGGCACGGGGGACTTCAGAAACGAGCCCAACACGTTTGGCTACGTGGTTGAAATTGACCCGTACAACCCAACCGCCGCGCCAGTAAAGCGCACCGCGCTGGGCCGCCGCGCCAACGAGGGCGCCAGTATCAGTATTCCTGCTGCAGGCAAGCCGCTGGCGTTTTACATCGGCTGCGATTCGCGCGGCGAGTACATCTATAAATTTGTGTCTAAAAAATTGTGGACACCGGGCGACGCCAACCGAGCTGACCGCTTGAACGTGGGCGCTGAGTACATGGACGAAGGCAGTATTTACGCCGCGCGTTTCAATGCAAACGGTACAGGCATTTGGGTCAAGCTGGACCTGAGCAACCCTGATGTAGCCGCCGGTGTACCGGCCAGCGTGCTGAACCCCGAGGGCTATAAGTTTGAAAGCAAAGCCGACATTTGCGTTAACACCCGCCTGGCCGCTGACGCCGCCAAAGCGACCCGAATGGACCGCCCGGAGTGGACAGCCGTGAACCCGAAAAACGGCGAAATCTATATTACCGTGACGGAGAATCCAGATCGCGGTAACACCACCGCTACGTCGGGAAACAACTTCACCAACCCCGACCTGGATGCAGCAAACCCGCGCTACTGGTTTGACACCAAAGGCGTCTCTTCACAAAACCCCACTGCAATTCCGGCGCAGCGTGGCAACGTCAACGGCCACATCGTGCGCATGCGTGAAGACGGTGACAACGCAGGTGCTGAAGGCTTCAAATGGGACATCTTCATGTTCGGCTCGCAAGCAGTCGCTGATGCAGGCGTTGACGACGTGAATTGGCAAAAGAATGTGAACCTGTCTGGCCTGAGCCCATTGAACGATTTGTCTAAACCCGATGGCTGCTGGTTTTCAGGCGCCAGCGGCATTTTGTGGGTGCAAACCGATGACAACACGTATACCGACCAAACCACCTGCATGTTGCTGGCGGCGGTGCCGGGCAACTACGGAGATGGCGGGCCGATAACGGTGGTCAACAAGCCCGACGGCAGCCCTAACCGCACGGTAACCCTTGACAAAACCATCACCACCTACATGGGCCGCAAAATGAGCGACGTGACCTTCAAGCGATTTTTAACAGCACCGGTCGGCGCTGAAGTCACTGGCCTGACGGAGTCGCCAGACGGCAAGGCACTGTTCGTCAACATCCAGCACCCCGGTGAAAACACCACCAGCGCGCAGTTCACCACCAAGATTTTTGAAAGCAACTGGCCAGCCAACGGCGGTGGTGTGGCGGCTTA
>JANPDQ010000376.1:0-24111 GCA_031431575.1 Polaromonas sp. | reverse complement strand
TGCGATTGCACCCACACTGCGAATACGAATTGTAAGCATCTACAATCAGACGCATGTTTCTCGACATTTCCAACCTCACCATCAGCTACCCAAAGCGTTCCAAGGCGGCGGTAGATGGCGTGTCTTTTAGCCTGAAAGCCGGCGACATCGGCGTGCTGATTGGCCCATCAGGTTGCGGCAAGACGACGCTGCTGCGGGCTGTGGCAGGGCTGGAACGCGTCGCCAGTGGCACGATTTCGCTGGGCAAACACATCGTCAGCAGCACCCATGAACACGTCGCGCCCGAGGCACGTCACATTGGCATGGTGTTTCAAGACTACGCGCTGTTTCCGCACTTGGACGTGGCGGCAAATGTGGCTTTTGGAATTGCGCATTTGGCCCAGAGAGCGCGCGCACGCCGCGTGGCTGAAGTGCTTGAACTCGTCGGCCTGCCAACGTCTGGCAAACGCTTTGCGCATGAGCTTTCAGGTGGTCAGCAGCAGCGTGTGGCATTGGCGAGAGCGCTGGCACCCGCGCCGCGTTTGCTGCTGCTGGACGAGCCGTTTTCAAACCTTGACGTGGACCTGCGAGAGCGTCTGGCCCACGAAGTGCGCGGCATTCTCAAAACCGCCGGTGCGACCGCGCTGTTTGTAACGCACGACCAGCTGGAAGCATTCGCCATTGGCGACCGCATTGGCGTCATGCACCAGGGCCACCTGCACCAGTGGGACGATGCATACGCGCTGTACCACCGGCCGGCCACGCGTTTTGTAGCCGACTTTATCGGCCACGGCGTGTTTGCGCCAGCGCAGATCGAGCGGCGCGGCTCTAGCGTGGTGGTACACACCGCATTGGGCGATCTGACTGACCTGGAAGAATGCCCCCTACCAGATGCCTACGCTGGCGGCATGTGCGATGTCCTGCTGCGCGCAGACGACATCGTGCACGACGACGATGCACCCGTTAAAGCGCGCATTGTGCGCAAAGCGTTTCGAGGCTCGGAGTTTTTGTACACACTCAAGCTCACCAGCGGCGAGACCCTGGTAGCGCATGTGCCGTCACACCACGACCATGCTTTGGGCGAGTGGATTGGCATTCGCGCTGAGGTGGACCATGTGGTGACATTTCCGCGCGAGCTTTCACGCGAATTTGCGCACGAACTTCCGCCCAAATCTAGCCCTGTGATTGCTTGAAAACAACATATTAAATGTCAAATTGGGCTGTAGCTCAATAAATACGGGCGCAAACAGCTACTAAATTAATAGCAGTCTGCAGTGGACCACATCACTGCCGCATCGCCTCAATATCCGCCCTGACCGCTTGCGCCCATTCGCGCCGCGTGCGGCCTTTGGCCCATTGCAGCTCACCAAATGTGATTTTTACGGCAATACCCGGCGTGAGCAATGTGCGCCAGACTGAACCCAGCATGGTGTCGTCGTTGATGTAGCACGGCGCAAAACTTGGCTTGCCTGTGGCCAACTCCACAAATTGCAACGCGACTGGCTGCACGGGCACATTGGTGGTGATAGCCGCCTCAAACAGGTTGGCATGAAACGGCAGCAGCGTTGTGCCGTCGCTGGTCGTACCTTCAGGGAACACGCCCAGTACATCGCCCGCGCGCAAGCTGGCAGCCATGTGGTGAACCACGCGCATGGCATCACGGCGTGATGCACGCTCCACAAACAGAGTCCCAATGCCACTGGCCAGTTTGCCGATAAAAGGCCATTGTTTGACATCGGCCTTGGACACAAATCGGCAAAACCGCGCTGCGTGCATAGCCGTGATGTCCAGCCACGACATGTGGTTGGCCACCAGCATCACCGGGCCAGACACCGCAGGTTGGCCTTCGACAATGACTTTTATCCTGAGCCGGTCCAGCATGGCCAAAGACCATGCTTGCGTGCGTTGCTCGCGCTGCTCTTGAGACAACCGGGGAAACACCAAAAGTATGGTGAAGAAGCCGCTCAGGATATGCAGCAGTGCCCGCATCAGTTTGCCGCAGGCCTTCAGCGTGTTCACATTTCAGCCTTCGCTTCGAAAGCCACTTGCCCGCCCACCAGCGTGTAGCGCACGCGGCCCGGCATTTGGTAGCCCGCGAACGGCGTGTGCTTGCCCTGGCTGCGCAACCCCAAGGGGTCAAGCGACCAATCAGCAGCAGCGTCAAATACGCAGACATCGGCAACACCGCCTGCAACCAATTGACCTGCGCTATTTTGCAGCGGCCCGAGCGCAGAACCCAAAACGCGTGCAGGCCCGATGGTGAGCACCTCTAGCGCGCGCATCAAGCCGGCGCTGTTTTTATCTTCGTTCACGCCCCATTTCAGCGCCAAAGACAGCAGCAATTCGAGACCAGTGGCACCTGGTTCGGCCTCTGCAAACGGTAGCGTTTTTGCGTCAGCACTCACGGGGGTGTGGTCAGACACCAGCGCATCAATGGTGCCGTCCAGCAGGCCCTGGGCAATGGCATCGCGGTCGCGCTGCTGGCGAAGTGGCGGCACAAGGCGCATGCGGCTGTCGAAGTAGCCCATGTCGGCATCCGTCAGGTGCAGACTATTGATGCTCACGTCACACGTCACATTCAGGCCTTGCGCTTTTGCGTCTGCCACCAGCGCCACCCCAGCGGCACTGCTGATGCGGCAAATGTGCACGCGTGCGCCAGTGGCGCGCACCAGCTCAAAAATGGTGTGCAGCGCAATCGTCTCGGCCGCAACCGGTACGCCAGCAAGACCCAGGCGCGTGGCCAGTGGGCCGCTCGCAGCAACGCCTTTACCCAAATAGAGTTCTTGCGGCCGCAGCCACACGCTGTAGCCGAAACTGGCGGCGTATTGAAGCGCGCGCAGCATCACCTGCGTATTGGCCAGCGGCACATCGGCCTGGCTAAAGCCAACGCAGCCCGACTCGGTCAGCTCGACCATTTCAGTCAGCGCTTCACCCTGCAGGCCGCGGGTCAATGCACCCAAGGGATACACCCGCGACTGGTGCAGTTTTTCGGAGCGAAATTTCAACATGTCGACCAGCCCCGGCTCGTCCAGCACCGGGTCGGTATCTGGCAGGCACACCAGGCTGGTCACGCCGCCTGCGACGGCGGCTGCCAATTCGCTTTGCAGCATGCCTTCATGCTCGTGGCCCGGCTCGCGCAAGCGGGCAGCAAGGTCAATCAGGCCAGGCGCGACGATGCAGCCAGTAGCGTCGATGGTTTGATTCGGCGCAAAGTTCTCGGGCACATTGCCCATTGCAACAATATGGCCGTCTGCAATTGCAACGTCGCAAAGCGCATCAAATTGAGATGCCGGGTTGATGACGCGGCCGTTTTTGATCAGTATTTTCATGCTGCGCTCCGATCGGCCAATGCGGAGCCCACCGCGCCGGCCACGATGCCCATTACTGCCATGCGCACTGCAATGCCGAAAGTGACTTGCGGCAAGATCACGCTTTGCGCGCCATCGACCACAGCCGAGTCAATCTCCACGCCCCGATTGATCGGGCCCGGGTGCATGACGATGGCATCAGGCTTGGCCAGCAAGAGCTTTTCAGGTGTCAAACCAAAGCTTTTGAAATACTCCTGGCTGCTGGGCAGCAGCGCGCCTGCCATTCGCTCGTTTTGCAGGCGCAGCATGATGACGACGTCGGCGCCTTTTATGCCTTCTTCAAGAGTGTGGCAAACCCGCACGCCCATTTGCGCCATGTCGCCCGGCACCAGCGTTTTGGGGCCAACCACCCGCACTTCAGCGCAGCCCAGCGTGGTAAGGGCGTGAATGTCTGAGCGGGCTACGCGTGAGTGCAGCACGTCGCCCACAATCGCCACCGTGAGGTTGGCAAAGTCTTTTTTGTAGTGGCGAATGGTGAACATGTCCAGCAGCGCCTGGGTGGGGTGCGCGTGGCGGCCGTCCCCGGCGTTGATCACATGCACATGCGGCGCAACGTGCTGAGCAATTAAATACGGCGCGCCTGATTCGCTGTGGCGGACCACAAAAATATCAGCCGCCATTGCGCTCAGGTTGGCAATGGTGTCCAGCAGCGATTCACCTTTTGAAGCCGACGAGCGGGCAATGTCGAGGTTGATCACATCTGCCGACAAGCGCGTAGCGGCGATGTCAAACGTGGTGCGCGTGCGGGTAGAGTTTTCAAAAAACAAATTGAAAACACTTTTGCCCCGCAACAGCGGCACTTTTTTAACTTCACGGTCACTCACAGATACGAACTTTTCGGCAGTGTCAAGAATATGCAGCAGAGTGGCTTTTGGCAGGCCTTCGGTGGAGAGCAAATGAATCAGTTCGCCGTTGCTGTTGAGCTGCGGATTTCGTCGGTACAACACGTTTTACTGGCCTTGTAATTTATTAGGTAATTGAGTGGCGTATTTTTTCAGTTGTCGTGCACTTCAAAACTGAACTGCCCGCCGTCAACCCGGGCAAGCGCCAGGCTTTGCGACGCAGGCAGCGCGATGCGGGCCATGGCCAGGTCTGGCGCAATCGGCAGCTCGCGCCCACCCCGGTCAACCAGCACTACCAGCTTGACGCTGGCCGGTCGGCCATAGTCGAACAATTCATTGAGTACAGCGCGCATGGTGCGACCCGTGAACAGCACATCATCAACCACTATCAGATGCGCACCGTTCACATCGAAAGGCAACATCGTTTGCGCGCCAGAGGCCAGGCCGCGCTTTGCAAAGTCATCGCGATGCATCGAAGACGACAGCGTGCCTGGCTTGCCATGCAAGCCGAAGTCTGCATGCAGGCGTTCCGCCAGCCAGGCACCGCCCGAAGCTATGCCGACCAGGCGCGGCGCATCGGCATAGCTGACCATCAGTGGCCGCATCGCTGCCAGCAAATCGCCATACAGCGTTTCGGCATTCAAACTTAAACCGCTCATATCAACTTACGTCCTTTAAAACGCTCACGGCAGGCTTCGTAAAAACTGCTCAAGAATAATGCACGCTGATGCTGCGTCAGCATCTTTCGCGCCGCTGGCAATCGCCTCTGTGGTGCTGTAGCGCTCGTCTACTTCAAACACCGGCAGAGCAAATTTTGCGCGCAACTGGCGGGCAAATTTTTGGGCACGCGCTGTGTTTTCAAGCGCAGCGCCATCGGGGTGAAACGGTACACCTACCACCAGCGCGTCGGGTTGCCATTCTTCAATGCGCTTGGCTACCAAGTCAAGGCGCTTGTCGGCAGTCGCCACTACGGTGGATTGCGGCGTTGCGGTGCGGGTGAGCCGATTGCCTGCAGCGACACCTGTACGCTTTAAGCCGAAATCAAATGCCAAAAAAGTTTGCAGGCCAGTGGCCGCAGGAGCGCTCGCGCTCAGCGTCATGCGTGGCCCACGTCTGGTGACAGCATCCAGCTTTGCAGGCCCAATAAAAGCAAAGCCTTGTCATAGCGCTGCTCAACCGGCGTATCAAAAATAACCGACGCATCGGCCGCCACAGTGAGCCAGCTGTTGTCAGATATTTCGGACTCCAGCTGGCCCTGTCCCCAAGAGGAGTAACCCAGCGACACAAAAATCTTGCGTGGCCCGTTGCCGGTAGCCAGCGCCTCCAGCACGTCTTTGGAGGTGGTCATCTCCAACCCGCCCGGTATCGTCATGGTGGACGCGTAAACCGACTCCTCGCCGGGCATCATCGATTCATGCAATACAAAACCGCGCTCGGTTTGCACCGGCCCACCGTGGAAAACTGGTGAGAGCGTCAGGTCTTCACGCTCTAGCGGCAGCTCGACCTTTTCGAACAATCTTTTGAGATTGATATCGCTGGGCTTGTTGATGATGAGACCAAGTGCGCCGCGCTCAGAATGCTCGCACATGTAAATGACGCTTTTAGCGAAGCCCTCGTCTTCGAGGCCAGGCATGGCAATCAAAAAGTGGTGCGTCAAATTCAGGGTTGGCTCAGTGTCTAGGCGCATAGCGTGATTTTACGCGGTATGAACCTGAGCAGCAGCGCCGGAGCCCAGCGTTAGTTACCATTTGAGCTATGCAAAAAAAATACGATACCGGCGTGATGTGGTTCAGACGCGATTTACGACTGCAAGACAACGCAGCACTTCACCATGCCTTAAAAAACTGCAGGCGCGTGCATTGCCTGTTTGTGTTTGACCGTGAAATTCTGGCCAGCTTGCCCAAGGCCGACCGCCGGGTTGAATTTATCCGCGAATCGCTGGTGGAACTGGATACCCAAATACGCGCTTTGGCTGGTCAGCATGGGGTAGCCAAGGGCGGACTGGTGGCTGTGCATGCGGTTGCCGCAGATGCTGTACCCGAACTGGCCGCGCAATGGGGCGCGACTGCGGTTTTTGCAAACCACGACTACGAGCCGCAGGCGCTGGCGCGCGATGCCAAAGTGCAAGCTTTGCTGGAAGCACAAAACGCGTCCTTTCACACTTTCAAAGACCATGTGATTTTTGAACGGAATGAAGTCTTGAGCCTGGCTGGCAAACCGTACAGCGTCTTTACGCCCTACAAAAATGCATGGCTTAAAAAAGTTGATGCGTACTACTTAAAGCCTTACGAAATTGATGCTTACGGCGGCTCACTGGCAGAACTACCTGAGAGCCATCGACTGGGCGTGCCTACTCTGGCCGAAATGGGCTTTGAAGCCACCAATTTAAAGGACTTGAAAATTCCCACCGGTGCTTTGGGCGGCGATGCGTTGTTTACGGAATTTTTAGCCCGTATGAAAGACTACGGCGAGACACGCAACTTTCCTTCGGTGAAAGGCCCGAGCTACTTGGGCGTGCATTTGCGTTTTGGAACCGTGTCGATTCGGAAACTGGCGGGTGTCGCGTTAGAGGAACAAGCCAGCGGGAGCGAAGGTGCGGCAGTATGGCTCAGCGAGCTGATCTGGCGGGATTTTTATGCACAGATTTTGGCCAACTTTCCGCATGCAGCGGTGGATGCGTTCAAACCCGACTACGACAAGATTGATTGGGAACAAGGCAGCCACGCCAAAGCATTGTTTGCTGCCTGGTGCGAAGGCCGGACGGGCTACCCGCTGGTGGATGCGGCAATGGCCCAAATCAACCAGACCGGCTACATGCACAACCGCCTGCGCATGGTGGTGGCCAGCTTTTTGGTAAAAGATCTGGGGCTGGATTGGCGCTGGGGTGAACGCTACTTTGCTGAAAAACTGAACGACTTTGATTTGACGTCCAACAACGGCGGCTGGCAATGGGCCGCCAGCAGCGGCTGCGATGCCCAACCTTACTTTCGGATCTTTAACCCGACCAGCCAAAGTGAAAAGTTCGACGCCGACGGCAAATTCATCAGGCGCTACGTGCCCGCGCTGGCCAAACTGTCAAACAAGGCCATACACGCGCCGCACGATGCTAAACCATTGGAGCTTTTGGCTGCGGGTGTTGAACTCGGTAAAACGTACCCGCACCCCATTGTTGCGCATGATGCGGCCAGAGCACTCACGCTGCAGCGCTACGCCGTGGTCAAGAAGTCGTGAGGCAACCCGCGCGAAGTCTCAAAGTCAAATTTTGACGGTGCGGTAACAAGTACAGACAAAGAAATGGGCGCAATGCTATTATTTTTATAGCTGCTTGCGCCCGTATTCATTGGGCTATAGCTCTATTTAATTAAAAATTAAGCTTCCACTTCAAGGCTGCAGTAGTAGCGCACCAAGCCCATCAACTCGTCTTCCGAATACGGCTTGCCAAGGTAATGGTCAACGCCAAGTTCCTTGGCATGTTCACGATGCTTTTCGGCGATGCGTGATGTGATCATGATGATCGGCAGCGCTTTTAGACGAGCGTCGCCGCGTATGTTGCGGGCCAAATCAAAACCATCCATTCGCGGCATTTCGATGTCTGACAGCACCACTACTGGCAGCTCGTCGGCTAACTTTTCAAGGGCCTGCAATCCGTCAGCGGCCATCACAACGCGGTACCCTTCGCGCAGCAACATACGCTGCGTAACGCGGCGCACCGTAATCGAGTCATCAACTACCATGATGAGCGGAATTTGCGCGGCAACCGGAGCAAGCGCTTGCGGCTGCACTGGTGAGCCTGACTCACTGCTCAAGGCCTCCAGCACATGCGGCTCGGCGCGGTCTGCGCTCAGCGATCGCGCCTGTTCACCATAAATGGATGCCAATGCCACCGGGTTGTAAATCAGTGCCACCGCGCCAGAAGCCAGCACCGACATGCCTGCCAAGCCCGGCAAGCGTGCTAGCTGAGGCCCGAGGTTTTTAACCACAACCTCCTGGTTGCCCAGTACCTCATCTACGTGCAAGGCAATGCGCTGTGCGGCACTTCGAAAAACAATGACAGAGCTGGTTTTTGCCTGCACTTCAACGCTTTCACGGGAAGCTTGCAACAAGGCGCCCGACCAGAAAAACGGCACCTGCTCGCCAGCGACTTCCAGCACACCGGAGTTGTAGGCCTGTTGCAGTTCTTTGGCAGTTACACGGCGAACGGTCTCCACAACGTTGGCCGGGACACCAACGATTAGTTTTCCAGCGCGAATCATCACAACCTGCGTGACGGCAGTAGTCAACGGTAGCACCAACTTGAACAGGGAGCCTTTGCCGCGGGTGGTAGACGTTTCAATCCTGCCGCCCACGCTGTTTACTTCAGAGCGCACCACGTCCATACCGATGCCGCGGCCAGACAGTTCAGTAATTTGCGAAGCGGTTGAAAAGCCGGGCATGAAAATCATGTTGGCGGCTTGTTTGTCGTCCATGAGCTGGTCGGCAGTCATCAGCCCGGAGCTGATGGCCTTTTCGCGGATACGCGCCAAATCAAGACCCGCACCATCGTCACTGAACTCGACCGACACGTCATTACCCTCTTGGCGAAGGTGGACGGTAATAAGGCCGATAGCGTCTTTTCCAGCAGCCACGCGCTCTTGGGGCGCTTCAATGCCGTGGCCAACACAATTGCGCAGCAAATGCTCAAAAGCCGGCGTCATACGGTCCAGCATGCCCCGGTCCATTTCGATGGTGCTGCCCAACAAATCAAGCTTGACTTGTTTGCCAGTTTCTTTGGACGCCAGTCGCACTACACGGTACAAGCGGTCAGAAATGCTCTCAAACTCCACCATTCGGGTACGCAGCAAATCACGCTGCAGCTCGCGCGTCTGGCGCGCTTGGGCAATCAAGTCGTCTTCGGTCGCTTCAACGGTGCGTTGCAACGTACGCTGCACCGTGGCAACGTCGTTCACAGATTCGGCCATCATTCGTGTCAGTTCCTGCACACGGGTAAAACGGTCAAATTCAAGCGGATCGAAGCCGCCCTGCTGCTCTTTGGCCTGCGCCAAACGCGACTGCATTTGCGTTTCAGCTTGCAGTTCAATGTCCCTCAGGTGTTGGCGCAAACGGTTCAAGTTATCGTTCATGTCGCCGAGCGACCCGCGCAACTGATTGAGCTCGACCTCCAAGCGAGAGCGCGTAATCATCACTTCACCAGCCTGATTCACCATACGGTCCAGCAGCTGTGAACGCACGCGAATTGACGCAGTTGCGGCTTGCCGTAATGGCTGCATGGCCATCAGCTGCGGCGCAGGCACAAGTGTCTTTGCCTGCCCAGCAGCACGGGGCACAGCAGCAGACACCACCGGCTCAATGCTTTGAGGAGTTTCGACAAACGGCTGCACGACATCAGCAACGGGAGACTCGACCACCTCGACACGCACCGCTGGCTCGTCGGCCACAGCCGCACCCGGATGGCGAAGCTTGTCGAGCATCAGCTCCATGACGTCGAAACGCGCCAGCAGAGGCTCAAAGTCTTGGGTCGAAGCCGCTTCGGACCCTAAAAACTCAATTTCAGTTTCGATGTTGTGGGCGACCTCGCCCAAGCGCATTGCGCCAGACAAACGCGCGCTACCTTTCAGGGTGTGAAGCACGCGGAGCACTTCGAGCCGTGCGCCTGCGTTGTCCGGTCGCGCAGACCATTGGCGAAGCGCACTGCCGAGTTGCGGCATCAGCTCAGCGGCCTCTTCGTCAAAGATAGGAAACAACTCAGGATCAATGGCATCTACAGCATCAAGCTCATCGTCGCCAGGATTACTTACAGAGCTGGCGTTGGAGCTGGCAGGGAAAGCCGACGACGCAGCCGACAACTCTGGCTTGGCGACAAAGGCTGGCACCACAACACTAGCGGCGGCAGCAACAGCAACAAAAGCACTCAACGCTACCGGCTCGTCAGGTGCAGGCATCGGCACCGCAGCTACGTAAGAGTACTGCTCCCGAACATCCTGTCCAACACGCGGCCGAGAAAGATCAGAGGCAGACGTTGAATCTAGCGGCGGCTCATCCAACACTTCGTCATCAAAAACCAAAGAAGTAATGGAAGACGGTTCAGAAAATTCAAGCTGCTGCAGTTGAGCCAGCACTTCTGGATTGCTTTCTTTCACAAAACCAGCTGCGAACTGGTGCAACAAACGCCGAATATCTTCAGCAACCTGCACAAACAACTCTGCATATTGACCGACAGTCGCCCCGTCATAGTGCAGTTGGGACTGCTCAAGGCTGTGCTCGAAAGCGCGCGCCATCTCTGACAGCGAAACAAATCCAACCGTTGCAGATGAGCCGGCTAAAGAATGCGCCAACGCAATCATCGAATCGGTCGGCGGCAGACTCCTCTCAAGCGCCCATTCACCAACTTCAGTAACGAGACGCCTAGACCATTCATCAGCTTCGTTTAGATAAACATTGAACAGCGCCAAGCCGATGCGCAAATCACCGATGACCTTGATCTGATCGTCTGAACTCTCAACTGAAGCCAACGTCACTTCAGGCGTCAACTGCAAGTCTACTGCGCTGAATTCAGCGAAAACTGAGAGCGTTACTTCTGAAAAAGTGTTCGCCTCCAAATTTTCGGAAACAAGTGGTTCATCCAGTTGCAGATCCAGAGCTGGTTCTGCAAATTCCAGCGGCTCAACGCTTGCCTCGAGCGAGAAGGAGTCGAGTTGCTTTTGCAGCGCCTCCATTTCCAACTCATCGGTGGAGGGTTTAGTGGAATATTCGGTAGTACCGTTCGCATCTGCGGTACCTAGGCCCACCGCGCCAAGCTCGGGGGCGCCAGACAATGCGGCCAGACTGTCAAAGTCGATATTCCGTATTGCCAAAGAATCTGCCTGGTCAGCTTGGCTGAGAGCTTCGACCGCAGGCTCTGTAGGAGCCGCCGACATGGAGTCGTCGAACAATTTTTGTATTTCAGATTCAGTCAAATCTCTTGCGCTGTCTGGAACAGAGACCTCTGGGAGTGCGGGCAGGTCAAATACAGCCGAAGCGTCCGAGATTATTGGTGCCTGCTCACTGGTCATTACGGCTTTTGCGAAATCGATGTCAGCAGTCTCATCAGCATGGCCTTCCGTTTGAAACGAATCGGCAGCCGGAGAATCGAGGGCTTGCAAATCGAGATTGGGTAAGTCAAACGCCAAGGCATCCGTAACAACGCTTGCGAGGGTGTCCGCCGGTGCCAGCGCCAACGGTACAAAGCGACCCTCTAATCGCAACGCATCAGCGCTGGTTTGAAACGGCTTCGCCAGCCAAGCGCTGTCGCGACCAGAAGCAATCGCGTCGGCCCATTGCGAAAATCCGGCGAGGGCAGAAATAGCCAGCTGTTGCAACTCTTCGGTAGCTGGCCTCTGCTCAGCCAGCCAATGGTTAAACAACTGCTCCATTGACCAGCCTGCTTCACCAAATTCGTTGAGGCCCACCATTCGGGCGCTACCTTTAAGGGTGTGAAACGCGCGCCGCAAAATAGTTAGTTGCGAAACATCAGACGGACTAACCGCAAGCAGCGCTAATGCATCATTGCCATTTTGTGCAACTTCACGCGCCTCCTCTAAAAAGATATCGCGCAGGTCATCTTCTTCGAAATCTTCTTCCGACGGCTTTTCAACCGAATCGGGCGGGGCTGAAACTGTTGCAACCAGAGCCGACATTGCAAGCGTTGCTTCATGTGGGCTGCTGGTGGTAACGGCCAAAGCAGCTTGCTGCGCGGACTTTGCCAAATCGGGCTGTCCGGCCAGTGCCGCATCGGTAGCAAGCGCGTCAAGTTGCATCGCCAAGTTTGCACTTGACGCACCCGCACTTGCGTCACTGGTAATGTGGTTGATAGCTTCCGGTAGAGAGACAGACGGCGCAATGGCGACATCATCAGACTGAACTACAGGTGTCTTTTCAGTGCGGCCCATCACTGGCCTCAATTCACCCTTTATTTCGTCATACACAAAAAGCTTTTTAGCAAGTACCGGCTGATAGTTCAGCATGTCGATCAAAAAGCTCAGTGCCCCAACATTGTTACCAAGCTGGTCGAATGTACCAGCGGCGCGCGCACGCTCCTCATCAACCTCAGTTTCGAGCATACTTTCAACGCTATCACGCATGCGCAAAACTGCCTGCGAAGCTTGGTCAAGACCAAGTACTGACAGCACACCGCGCATTTGCGCCAATTGCCCGGGTACATCCCGCAATACCAGTTTGTCTTTGGGATTGCGGAAGAACAAATCAAGAGATTTTTCAAGCTCGCCAAGAGAGATGCGAAGCTCTCCTACAACACTGCCCATCGTCTGCTTGTCGCTAACGCGGCGGTACAAATCTTCCATCCATGGCTCGAGTGGCTGCGCGTTGCCGCCATTTTTAACGCCATCCAGTCGCTCAGCGAGATGCTTTGTACGAGTAGCAAGCTGAGGATCATTCGGGTCTAGGTCTTCAAAAGCGGCTTCCAGATAAAGCACTGAGGTTGCTACCTCCATCGCTAATTCAACAGGAGGCGCTTTGTTGGCCCGTGCAGTAGCCTCGACTGCATTTGTAAGGGCTTGGGCCAATGCCTCGCTAGGCGGATGCAGCTTGACTAAAGAGTCTGAAACCAGGCTGAACTGGTCAACAACAGTCTTGAACTTGTTAGCATCGCCCGCCGATAGTGATGACCAGGTTTCTTTAGCGGAACCGATACGTTTTCGCGCCTGCGCTAACAATGCAGGGTCGAATCGGCCAAACTGGATCGCATCGTAATCAACTGGCCTGAAGCCTGTCAGGCCAAAAGCGGAATGCACTGCTTTAAGAACTGGCGTTCCAGTGGTAATGCTTGAGCCAGCCTGGGCACAGAAAAAGAGCAGGTCCTGCGCCAACCGATCAGAGACACCAGTATCGCCTCTGCTCAGGGCTGAATATTGAATCAAAACCCTTGAGGAGGCGCGACGCACGTATATATCTATTGCAAGTGCGCCATGTTCAAGAGCCTCAAAAAAGGCAGCCGCTATTGTCCAGAAAATACGCGGTTTGCTGTCGTTTTGACGCGCTGCGAATCCTAGACTCAGCTCCCGCATGGTCCTTGCTGCTTGTGGCGCTGCACCCTTCATAAGTTGAAGTACGGACTGGTCAAACACAGTACGCACCGCATCATCGTAATTTTTTGGCTCGGCTGTATCAGCCAGCTGTGGCTCAATCCAGCGCCACGCATAAGGCCAAAGGTCAGCCGGATGAATGCGGTCTGCCCTCACCAATTCCTGCACTTCGCGATACTGGGGAAACAGCGAAACAGGTGATATTGGCTTGTTGGCCAAAACCGCCTCAAGGTACTCACTCAATGCAAAGCTGGCACGCTCTATTTTCGCCGCCGCTTCCTGATTGCACTGCTCAGGTTGCTGCACAAATTTTTGAACTGCGGCTTCCATAGATCGCAGAACCAAAGCCGGTCCGGTCAGGCCCACCATTTCAAGTGCGCCGACGGCCTGGTGTAATTGCTGACGGGCAATACGCAGCTGGCTGGCATCCAAAGCTGCCAAATCAGAGCCCCGAGCAGCTTCTGCCTCTCGGACAAAGCGTTTCAACGCTTTTGACGAACCATCCAGGGATTTGCGCAGTTCATCCAACACCCAAGCTAAAGGGCCCAGGTCAACGACGGCGCCGCTAGAGTCGACGGAAGATGAATTCAAAGCATTAGATTGCATAAATTTTTGGCAAGTTCACAGAGCAAGTTCTTTACAAGCGCGCTCAGGCGTCCCAAGGTATCGAAGACAGAATCAGGCTATCTTGAACCGCGAAACAGACTGGCGCAGCTCCTCTGCCATCCGGGACAAGTCTCGCACCTGCAAGGCAGTAGAGCGGGTACCTTCGCCGGTTTGCTCAGTAACAGCAAAAATGTGCTGAATGTTGTCAGCCACCACGTTTGCCGAAGCTGCTTCGCGGGTTGCGGAATTTGAAATTTGCTCAATCAGATCAGCCAACCTTCGTGAAATCAGGTCAATCTCGGAGAGTGCAGTGCCCGCACTATCGGACAATTTTGCACCTTCGACCACACCCTGCGTCGAGCGCTCCATAGCGGCTACCGCGTCTTGGGTATCGGTTTGAATTGCTTTCACGAGCGCAGAAATCTGGCGCGTCGCGTCAGCAGATCGCTCAGCAAGACGTTGAACTTCCTCAGCAACAACTGAAAACCCCCGGCCTGCTTCGCCCGCAGAAGCCGCCTGAATGGCTGCGTTCAGCGCCAAAACGTTGGTCTGCTCGGTAATGTCAGAAATCAGCTCAGTGATCTCACCAATTTCTTGCGACGATTCACCCAGCCGCTTGATCCGCTTTGAGGTTTCCTGAATCTGGTCGCGAATAGAGTTCATACCCCCGATGGCGTTTTGCACGGCCTTCAAGCCCGACTCAGCAGCAGTCAATGACTGGCGCGCCACTTGGGACGACTCTTGCGCCTGGGCCGAAACGCCGTTAATCCGAGTAGCCATATCGAGCACGGACTGTCCGGTTTCCCGAATCTCGCGGAGCTGCTCGGTTGACGCAGCCAACAATTCTGTAGACGTACTTTCCACCTGAGCGGTAGTTTGTGCAACGCGCGTTGCCGTGTTTTGAACGTTACCCACCAGCTGACGAAGCTCTTCTACGGTGTAGTTTACAGAGTCAGCGATAGCGCCAGTAATGTCCTCAGTCACGGTTGCTTCCTGCGTCAAATCTCCCTCCGCGACCGTTTGCAGCTCATTCATCAAACGCAAAATAGCTGCCTGATTGGCATCATTGACGCGCTTGGCATCCTGCTCCAAACCACGCGCTTCCAGCTGCTGCTTTTCAGCAACCCCCTGGCGCTGCCGACTGTCTTGCAACTGCACCCGCGCAATTCCCACCGCGCAAGCCAGACCAAAGAGCGCCGCCAAAACGAGGGCCAAGATTGATCCGCCCGACAGGCCCGTCTCTCCAGACAGCCGGCCTTGTAACTCTTCAAGATTTCGGCGCAACGGCTCACTGTCAGCAATAATTGAAGACTGCGCCTCTCGCGCGGAGACCAAGCCCTGCAAGTTCCCTAAAATTGCGCCGGCCTGAACCCTTGTCTGCTCATACAACGCCAGGAGCGCTTCAAGACGTTCACGGGTCTGGGGATCTTTAGCTCCCACCAAGCGCAGCTCCGGGCTACCTTCCTTGAGGCCTTGGGCAATTTCTTTAAACGAATTCAAATCCTTGCCAAGCAAAAATACGGCCTCAGGGCTAACCCCTTCCAGCGTCAAAAATTCGTTTGCTGATTTACCAATACGCTGGGTCAGCATGACCAATTGGCCAGAAGCAGAGATTTCGGCTGGGGCAGCGTTCTGCTGCAGCTTTAAAGAAGAAACCGTCTCGGCGATCTCAAGCAGATCAGAAGACTGGCGATTGATCGTTCGCAGCGCTGCTCCAACCTGCGTCAAAATATTTTGCTGCGCCATCACCGTCGCAGCATTTTTTTCAGCGCTGTTCACCAACGGTACAACTTTGTCAATTTCGGATTGAAAGTCATCGCTCAATGCAGTTAGACCAAGACTTTCATCGCCAGACTTCAACCCGCGAACCGATTTTGCCAAAACGCCAGCGCTTTCTTTCACGTCTGGAAATGCTTGGGCGCTACCAACCAGCGCTTGGGACACGGACTTGGCAAGTCGCTGAGACTGCATCAGCGAGTCACCAGTAGCAACCAGTCTTCGGGAAACCGTTTCAGCCTGGCTCAAGGCAAGGTAAGCGACCAAAGCAAGAACCAGCACCGACAGCCCAAGCAACACAAACAAAATCCGCTGGTGCTGGGCAATGGTGCGCGTGCCCAAAATAGGAAGTTTTACGAGGTCAGGACTGATGGCGGGCGTCTCTGCTTCAGTGGGCGACATGCTGCGAGGCGCAACAGAATCAAAACCACCATCTTTTTGGCGTGCCAACATGTTCCCTGTGGCATCAGGAGAGAAATTGTTTGACATTGGATCCATCGGCACCGCGACCGAATCCATTTGCATGCTGTCTTCCGGCAAGCTATTTTTGGGTTTAAACAGTTTGCTGATGCTATCAAAAACAGACATGGTGAACCTTCTAAGAAAAACGTTGTGCGCTATGCACCAATGGTCAAAAAATGGGCTTGTTGTGCCAATACTTGCAGGTTTATCTCCTGCCAGGACGCCCCAGAGTCGTCGGTATAACGGTTACCGAAAAAGTCAGGCGCGTCAGGAGATTTTTCCGAAAAGTCACTGAACGCGTCCTGGTTGCGCATGCCGGCCAATCTGTCGATCAGCAACGCGCAATTAATATCGAGCGACCCGTTAAGCGCTACCAAGCGAGCGTCTTTGTGTGTGACGTCAGCCTGCGTGAAGGCTTTGTGACCCGTAACATAGTTGGCCAAGTCCACCACCCCAAAAAGTCCACCACGTAAGTTGGCTACTCCGAGGAACCAGCCCTGGGTGTAGGGCACAGTTTGTGTTGCAACCCAAGGAAATATCTCCCCGGCGTGGGTCATGGGAAACAAATACTTTTGTCCGCCAGCTTCAACTGCAAGCCAAGAAGGCGCGACACCTTGGGTACGGGCGATTTGCAGCCGATCCGCCAAGCGAGTTTGAAGATCTCTAATAGCTTGTCTGTTTGCCATGGGGTAGCAGTGCTAACGCTCAGCCGAGCGACTTGATTTTGGCCATCAGCTCATCGGCCTTCACCGGTTTGGTGATGTAGTCACGCGCGCCTTGGCGCATGCCCCAAACGCGATCAGTCTCCTGATTTTTACTGGTACACATGATGATGGGAACGTCCGAATACAGTGGGTCACGAGTGATGGCGCGGGTGAGCTGAAAACCGTTTTGCCCCGGCATGACAACGTCCATCAAGATGAGTTCAGGCTTTTCTTCCGCAAGCCGCTTGAAGGCCTCTTCAGCGTTCTCAGCGGTTTTGACCGTAAATCCGTTCTTTGTAAGCAAGTCGGTTAAATACATCAATTCCGTCTTGGAGTCGTCGACTACCAAAACCTTGTTAATCGTCATAGGGTGGTTCCTTGTTGTAAGCTGCCAAAGGCTTGCACGGTTTGCAGCAGCTGGTCTTTGGTGAATGGTTTGGTTAGATATTCTTGCGAGCCGACCATTCGGCCGCGAGCCTTGTCAAAAACGCCGTCTTTTGACGACAACATAACGATTGGCACGCTTGAGAACCGTTCGTTACGCTTGATGATTGCGCAAGTTTGGTAGCCATCCAATCGCGGCATCAAGATGTCACAGAAAATCAGGTTGGGGTGGAAATCATTGACTTTGGCAAGTGCGTCAAAGCCGTCTTCCGCGAGCAGCACTTCATGGCCGCCCTGCTTCAGAAAAATCTCTGCGCTGCGCCGAATGGTGTTGCTGTCATCGATCACCAGGACTTTAAGTCCGGAACTGGGAATGCTCACTACTTTGGCTCCTATGTTTTGCAAGTCCGGTCACCGCCTGTGTTTGCAGGCCTTGTGGCTCAAGGCCAAGTAATCAATAAGTCCGTTTAAAGTTCAACCATTTCAAAATCTTCCTTGCGTGCACCGCACTCAGGGCATGTCCAGTTCATGGGCACATCTGCCCATTTGACTCCGGCAGCAATTCCATGATCCGGCGCTCCAGCAGCCTCGTCATAAATCCACCCACAAATTAAACACATCCAGGTTGTTGATTGGGTCACAGCTTAATTTGCCTTCACATAGAATGCAACAATTGTATCGGGGCAGCGTTGCTAATTCGAGTACAGCGCAAAATCGACGTGTATGGCAGCAAGCAATCCAGATCTTTTAGACGACCCCTCCCTGCAGCTTGACGACGACCAAGCGTCGCTCGCCTGCGTGATGACCTTCAACGCAAGCGACCCGAGCGGCACGGGCGGACTAACCGCAGACATTACCTCGATCGCCTCCGCTGGCGGGCACGCGTTAGCGGTAGTCACTGGTGCATATGTACGCGACACCGTTGAGATTTTTGACCACTTTGCCTTTGACGAAGAGGCCGTAGCCGAACAAGCCCGAGCCGCGCTTGAAGATATTGCAGTAGACGCCATCAAGGTCGGATTTGTAGGTAGCCCCGAGAACATCAGCGCCATTGCGGAAATCGCGTCGGATTACCCGGACGTCCCGCTGATTGCCTACATGCCCAATCTGTCGTGGTGGCACGAAGCGCAAATCGACAATTACCTTGATGCGTTCCGGGAACTGTTGTTGCCGCAAACTACCGTGTTGGTTGGAAACTACAGCAGCCTGCGGCGCTGGTTGCTGGCAGACTGGCCCGGCGAGAAAAATCCAACGCCAAAAGACATTGCCAAAGCGGCGGCTGAATTCGGTGTGCCCTACGTACTGGTAACGGGCATTGCGTTGCCAGACCAGTTCATTGACAACGTGCTGGCAACCCCGCTGGCGGTGCTGCACAGCGCAAAGTTTGAGCGTTTTGAAGCGATTTTTTCAGGTGCTGGCGAGACCTTGTCCGCGGCCCTTACAGCCCTTTTAGCCAACGGCCATGATTTGCCGGAAGCCACCGCTGAAGCGCTGGGCTTTTTAGACCAGAGCCTAAATGCTGGGTTTAAACCCGGCATGGGCTTGGTGGTGCCTGACCGCATGTTTTGGGCCCAGAGTGATTCCACCGATGATGCAGAAGAAGCGCCTGCAAGCCCCGAACCTGACGCCACCGCCCGCGATTCAGCCACCCTGGAAGATAAATTGGCAGCACAAGCCAAAGCCCTGTTTTTAAACCCTATCAAACCCTTTTTTGACCTGCCTCCCAATGGAACTACCAAACATTAAACTCACCGCAACGGCTCAGATTTCACGCAACGACGCGTTGTTTGAGCGTGCTAAAAAATACATCCCTGGAGGCGTGAACTCTCCGGTGCGAGCTTTCAAGGCTGTTGGTGGTACGCCGCGCTTTGTGCAGCGCGCCAAAGGGGCGTATTTTTGGGACGCGGACGGCAAACGCTACATCGACTACATCGGCTCGTGGGGGCCCATGATTTTGGGCCATGGCCACCCTGGAGTAATTGAGGCCGTGCACACCGCCATGCAGGAGGGCTTTTCCTTTGGTGCGCCAACTGAGCGTGAAGTGGAGTTGGCCGAGGAAATTATCAAGCTCGTGCCGTCGATTGAAATGGTGCGGCTGGTCAGCTCGGGCACCGAAGCCGCAATGAGCGCCATCCGCCTGGCACGCGGTGCAACTGGCCGCAGCAAAATCATCAAGTTTGAAGGCTGCTACCACGGCCATGCGGACGCCCTGCTGGTCAAAGCCGGCTCGGGCTTGGCCACGTTCGGCAACCCGACCAGCGCTGGCGTGCCGCCCGAGGTGGTGCAGCATACGCTGGTGTTGGAATACAACCACATTGCCCAGTTGGAAGAATGCTTCGCATTGCACGGCAAAGAAGTGGCCTGCCTCATGATTGAGCCGATTTGCGGAAACATGAACTTTGTGCGCGCCAGCGTTGCTTTTATGCAACGTTGCAGAGAGCTGTGCACGCAATACGGCACGCTTCTGGTGTTTGACGAAGTCATGACAGGCTTCAGAGTCGCCCTGGGTGGAGCGCAAAGTGTTTACGCCAAAAGCATTCCTGGCTTTAAACCCGACATGACAGTGCTGGGTAAAGTGATTGGCGGCGGCATGCCGTTGGCTGCTTTTGGCGGCACCCAGGCCGTAATGGAACACCTGGCGCCGATGGGCACGGTGTACCAGGCGGGCACCCTGTCGGGCAACCCGGTAGCCACAGCGTGTGGGCTGGCCACGCTGCGTGAAGTACAAAAACCTGGTTTTTACGACGCGCTGGCGCTGCGTACACGCAGCCTGGTCACGGGCCTGACTGGCGCTGCCAGCGCGGCCGGCGTTGATTTTTGTGGCGACAGTGAAGGCGGCATGTTCGGCTTTTTCTTGCTCAAGCAGCAGCCGCAAAACTACGCGACCGTCATGACCACAGACAGCCCGGCCTTCAACCGCTTTTTTCACGCCAGCCTGGACGGCGGTGTGTACTACGCACCAGCGCTGTATGAAGCCGGTTTTGTCAGTGCAGAGCACACCGCCGCTGACGTTGACGAGACGGTGGCAGTTGCAAAACAGTTTTTTGCCCGCGGTTGAGTTTTCAATAGCTGGAACTGTCCAATTTGGCCACGCCAAGTGTGCTATTTAATTAATAGCTGCTTGCGCCTGTATTGTATGGGCTACAGCCATTTTCGGCTTGATTTCTATCGATCTACCCACCCTGCAAGCTTCAAATGCCCGACGAACTGCTCAAACAGTTTGCGGTCTGCAAACGGATGCCCAACCCGCACCGCTTGCAAGGGGTACGGGCCAAAGGTTTTGGCTTGGTCAATGTTGCGGCGGGCGGCAGTTAAATCGCCTGCAGCCGCATAGCAGGCAGCACTGCAGTAGTAATTAAAAAACCAATCCGGCCGCTTGGCTGTGGCTTCTACCGCATAACGCGCGGCGTTGGCGAAGTCGCCGTCGATGTAGCTGGCAATCGCGCGGGTGCGAATCCACAAGCTCAGGTGCTGGTCTTGCGGGCTGGCGTCACTGGCTTGCAGTACGTATTCAACCGCCTCTTGGGTGGCGCCGGGGACACTGGAAAAAGCCAGCAAACGGCCCAGCTCGCCAGCGGCGGCTGCAAACTCGGGGTACAGGCTCAAGGCATAACGCAGCTCTGCAATGGCCTGCGCATGGTCGCCGGTGAACGACAGCGCTGTGCCCAGGGTGAAATGGGCGTTGGCGTCGGTGTCGTCCTGTCGCACCGCGCGCAGGGCCAGTCGGGTGGCTTCAACAATGGCATCCTTGGGCTTGTCGGCCCAGCCCGCCCACACACGCGACATGTGGGTAAAGGCCAAAAGGCACAGGCTGGCGGGGTCGTTCGGCATGATTTCCAGAGCGTTGTTTGCGCAGCGCTCGGCGTGGCCAAGGTGCTCCCGTGTAGATCGCCAAAAGTGCCAGCGCCCACGCATCAACCAGTCCCAGGTGCGCATGTCTGGGGCGGCCATGGTGTTGGTCAGCGCCTCTTCGCGGCGCAGATACACGGGCTCAATCGCACTGACAATGCTGGCCGCGATTGAGTCCTGCACATCGAAAAGATCGTCGAGCTGGCGGTCGAAGCGCTGCGCCCACAGCGCTTGCCCGTGGGCGCCATCGACCAGCTCCGCACTGATACGCACGGTGTTGCCGCTGCGCCTGACGCTGCCGCTCACAATGTATCGCGCGCCCAATTCCCGGCACACTTCGGCCACCGGCTTTCCAGGCGCGCGACAGGTAAACGAGGAGTTGCGGGCAATCACGTACAGCCACGGTGAGCGGGTGAGTTTGCTGATGATGTCTTCAGCCAAGCCGTCAGAAAAATACTCCTGGCTTTCGTCACCGCCCAGATTGGCGAATGGCAGCACCGCAACGGCGCGTGATGCACTGGTGGCAAACGCGTCAACTTTGGCCAAAGCAGGCTCGCCGCCGCTGTGCGCTGTTGCATGCATGCGCCCAGTAAACCGGTACCCTCGCCCCGCCACAGTAGCGATCTGGTCGGCACCCAACAGCTTGCGCAGCGTTGAAATGTGCACCTGCAGGTTGTTTTCTTCCACCACCAAACCCGGCCAGACCTGATCGAACAATTCGGCCTTGGTGACCAGATCTCCGGCACGCTGGGCCAGCACCCGCAGTACGTCAAATGCCCGAGCGCCAATCGGCAGCACCTTGCCATTGGACACAAGCTGGCGCTCGTGCGGCCGAAGGAGAAAGTTGGAAAAGCTCAGTTCTTGGGTCACAACACTAGTTATGCAGTTTGAACAGCGAGTTTAAGGACTTTTAAGGTTTCAAAAGGCGCAAGTAATGACTTTAAGGATGGTGCGGCGGCACACTGGCTTCAGTGAACAAAACCGTTGGAGCCTTGAAAAACACAAGCCGCCAGGCCACCGGTTTTTAGCGTCTACCAGACAACCTATTTGAAAGTTTTTATGACTTACACACTTGATGCAGAACTGCCCCAGCAAAGCGCCGCGTACCACCCGCCCGTCTGGAAAGGATTGACCATCAGCCGCAACCAAGACGGCCTGGACGAGGCTTTTGCCATTGGCCCAGACGACTATGTTTGGAGTTACCTGACCTCAACAGAAAATGGTACTGCGGGACGTCTGGTCAGCACTGGCCTTGCCGCAGCGCAGTTTATTCTGGTCACACCGACCAACGGTAGTCGCGTGCTGGTGGGCTCTGGCAGCAGCACGCTGCGCATGGCTGTTGAGTCCAGCGGGCCAAGTCGGCGTTGGCAAGAATCGCAACCAATTACGTTCAGCGGTTTGCAGCATGCAGTGGCAATTTCTGAGTTACACGGCCTTGAGGTCAACGGACAGGCGCTGATTGGCGTACTGGCGATTTATCAAACGCATGGAAGATTGGACCGATACCGTTTTTGGGTAGCCAAATGGACTGGCGAGCAGCTGCAGTGGCGCGGCACGCCGGTTGCGCTGGACGGCAGCGACCCTCTGGGCAACCACTTCATCATGAACCGCAAGTTATCTGAGCAAACACTACAGTAAAGGCACTTATTGCCGGGCAGAAAACTAACGTTTTATGCAAATTTTTAATCAAATAGACCTGTAGCCCAACAAAATAGGCCGCAAAATGCTACTTAATTTATAGCAAATAGGAGCTGTGTGTCAATAGCTGATGCTCATTGCCGACACGTCGACATGCACCACCGGTTTGCCTAGAGCCGAACTGGCCGCCCTGGCAAACTCCAGCGACCATTTGGCTTCTTTGAATTTTTCCAACCCGGCAGCTTGGGCAATGACAACGACTTTGTCTGCCGTCAACAATTTGCCAGTGGGCCGCAGCGGCTCACAGCCCATTTGCGTGAACTGGTCGTCCAGCCACCACCGCGCCACGTCATGCGGCATGGGCTGAACCTCATTGAGGTCCAGCCGAATCGGCGATGCGCCTTTAAACGTAACACTGACTTCACTGCGCATGGCGAGCTCCAAAAAGTGGTTTGTCGCTTGATAGTCGGCGATTGGCGCACAGGAGCAATTCGCGCTAACCCTTTGCCCTACCCGCGCTGTGCCATTGCCCAACCTGTGGAATGCGCCCAATGCATCCCGGAAGTTACCCCGCCCGCCGCGCGGTCACCGCATTGGACAGCACTTCCAAAGCGTTTAGCGAATCGCCCCACGACAGGCACGCATCGGTGATGCTTTTGCCGTATTCAAGTGCCTTGGCATCGTCTTTGCCGGGGGTAAATTTCTGTGCACCGGGGTTCAAGTGGCTTTCAATCATCAGGCCAAAAACCTGCTTTGATCCGCCGCTCATTTGGCCTGCAATGTCACGCGCCACGTCGAGCTGCTTTTCATGCTGCTTCGAGCTGTTGGCGTGGCTGCAGTCAACCATCAACGTGGCCGGCAGCTTGGCTGCAGCCAACTCTTTGCAGGCGGCTGTGACGCTTGCTGCGTCGTAATTGGGCGCTTTGCCGCCGCGCAAAATAACGTGGCAGTCCGGGTTGCCATTGGTTTGCACCACCGCGACCTGGCCGTTTTTGTGCACCGATAAAAAGTGGTGGCCGCGCGCTGCGGCTTGAATCGCATCGGTCGCAATGCGGATGTTGCCGTCAGTACCATTTTTAAATCCAATCGGCGCCGACAGGCCAGAAGCAAGTTCGCGGTGCACCTGGCTCTCCGTCGTGCGCGCGCCAATTGCGCCCCAAGCAATCAAATCGCCAATGTACTGCGGCGAAATCACGTCCAAAAATTCGCTGCCTGCGGGCAAGCCAAGGCGGTTGATATCAATTAACAGTTGGCGCGCGATGCGCAAGCCTTCGTCGATGCGGAAGGTTTCGTCCAGGTACGGGTCGTTGATCAGGCCCTTCCAGCCGACGGTAGTGCGGGGCTTTTCAAAGTACACGCGCATCACGATTTCCAGCGTACCGGCGTATTTTTTGCGCTGCTCAACCAGGCGGCGCGCGTATTCCAT
>JANPDQ010000375.1:0-4628 GCA_031431575.1 Polaromonas sp. | reverse complement strand
GTAGCCTTCGTCACTGCAATGCTGTTGTTAATCGCGCCAATTAAAAGTTTGTCTGACGGCGCGACACCCATTACGCGTGGCCTTGCAGCACTAGAGCGCGGACTGGACCTGATTGACGGTGTTGAAGTGAAGTGGGTGGCCAGCATACGCAAACGCGGGCCAAAGGCGCTATTGAGTTTTCCAGCGTCAGCGTAACGTACGCTTCAGGTAGCGTGCCAGCTGTCGGTAACGTGACCCTGAAGATCGAGCCAGGAGAAACGATCGCTTTGGTAGGCAGCTCTGGTTCGGGTAAAACGACTTTGGTGAACCTGCTGCCGCGCTTCGTTGCGCCAAGCGCCGGCCACATTGTGCTCGACGGCGTAGCACTTGACGATTGGACCCTCGCGTCGCTGCGCTCGCAGTTTTCAGTGGTGAGCCAACATGTTGTGATGCTTAATATCAGCATTGGTTTAAACGTAGCTTTGGGACAAACCTACGACAAAGAAAAAGCCATGCGCTGCCTGACCGCAGCCAACCTCGGCACATTAATTGCCGACCTGCCGCAGGGACTTGACACTGCCTTGGGCCACAACGCATTACAACTTTCGGGTGGTCAACGTCAGCGCCTGGCAATTGCGCGAGCCCTGTATAAAGACGCGCCTGTCCTGATTCTTGATGAAGCTACATCCGCGTTAGACACTGAATCTGAGCAAGCGGTGCAATCGGCAATCAAGCGCCTAACAGCGGGCCGCACATCCATCGTCATAGCCCACCGCTTGAGTACTATCCAGCACGCAAGCCGCATCATCATGATGAACGCAGGTCAAATTGTGGAGTCAGGCACGCACACAGAGCTGCTGGCCCGTAACGGTGCCTATGCCCATCTTTACCGCCTCGGATTTAACGTCCAATAAAACCAACCCACATGTCTTCAGCGCGATCAAATCCTGACCAGCCAACCAAACTTGCCCGGAGCGAAAAAGCCAGCGCTTCAATCAGCGGCTTTACCTTCATTCGCAACGGCGTTGAACTCGGTTTTCCTTTTGAAGCGTCCATACGATCATTGCTGCCATTGGTCGATGAGTTTGTAGTTGCGGTGGGAAAAGGCTCGGACGACACCTTGAGCAGAGTCAAGGCAATCGGCGATCCAAAGATCAGAATCATCGAAACGCTTTGGAATGAGGGCATGTCGGACCGCGGCTTCGTCTACGCGCAACAAAAAATGATTGCACAGTACTCATGCATCGGCGATTGGGCTTTCTACCTCGAAGGTGATGAAATTGTTCATGAAGACGACATTGCAAAAATTCGGGCGAGCGTGGATCTTCACCACTACAACTCCGCCGTAGAAGCTTTGGTTTTTGACTACAAACATTTTTACGGCTCTCCAGACTGGATTGCCATCAGCCCCGGCTGGTACCGTCGCGAATGCCGACTGGTACGAAACACGATTCGCACCTTCGCGCCTGATGGGCAATACTGGCTGGTCATGAAAGAACACAAAAGAGGCCGTAACCCGAACGCGGCGCTGGCCAACGCACACATTTATCACTATGGCTGGATTCGCCGAAACGAGGACATGCAAAAAAAATTAGACCAAGTCGGCAAGTACTGGGCGGCTCCCGCGCCGCAGGTCAAGTACAGCCAGTTTGACAAGCGGGCGCTGGCGCCCTTCACAGGTACCCACCCGAAAATTGCTACTGAGTGGCTGGCAACTGGGGCCGAACAAACACTGCAGATTGATCCTGCCTACAAACCCACGCCCAAAGAAAACAAATACCACTTCATGCGCCAGATAGAAACAGCCACTGGGCTGGATTTCAGCCGCAAGCACTTCAAACTGGTCGCTTAATTCGCCTGATTCGATGCATTCACGCTATTCCAACTTGGCCAGAACAGAATCTAAATAGACTGCCTCTTGCTGCTCAGCAAGGCGGCGCCATTCAAATTCTTCAGCAAAGCGGCGTGCGCGGTCGCTCAATCTGGCCCTAAGCAAGCCATCGCTCAAAACAGCAGCTATCTTTTTGGCCAGCTCGGCAGCGTCTTGTGGATCGGAAAGCAGCATCGCATTTTCTTGGTGGTGCAACATCGCCGCTATTCCGCAAAAAGCCGCGTTGCTAACGACAACTGGCAAGCCGAATGCCATCGCCTCTAGCACCACCATTGCAAATGTATCTTCTCGGGTTGGATGAACCAGACAGGTGGCTGCAAGATACGCTGGGGTGGTGTCATGCAACGCGCCCAAAAAAATTACCCGGCGGCTTTTACCAGCGTCTATGGCCTGCTGCTTGAAACAATCGCTCTGCTTCGAGCCACCAACAACCGCCAAAACCACATCGTTAGGCAAAACGTTCAAGGCTTCAATCAAGGTTTGAAGACCTTTTTTCCTGAAATCATTTCCGACAAAAAGCAAACAAGGCACATTTGGAGGGACGCCGAGTGCAACGCGCGCCGCTGATCGAGTTTGCTCAGACGGCCCCGTGGGCGGCAGCTCAATTCCCGGAGTCACTACCGAAGTGACGCTCGCCGTCGCAGGAAAGCAAGCGATGAACAGATCCAGTAAGGTTTTAGAGGTGACGACCAAGCGGCGTCCGGGCTTTGGCGCATACCGAAAATGCTCAAGCGCCAAGTAAGCCATCAGCCTTGGGCTGGTCAAAACACCCGCCCACTTCAGCACCCGCTTGAGTTTTGTCCAGCCGGCCTGGTCTTTGAACAAGTTGTATTTAACTGGCAGCACATGAACGGTTTGCACATCACCGTGCCAGGTGTTTTCATGAGAGTGCACAACATCAAACCCGCGCCTGGTGGCCCACCAAGTTGCGCCAGCAAACCACAATTGGTTCACCCAGCGTGGGCGTTGAAACGGCGCACTGATTTTTTGATACTCCACGTTGGGCCAGCTGTGTTCAATGGTTTGCGCAAATACTTTGATGTCGTGCCGATCCGCCAAATGCTCAACCATCGCAATGGCGTAACGCTCTGCGCCACCAGCCGTAGGAGAAAAGTTTCTGCTGAGCACAGCGATGCGCAACCGTCTCTTGCCCTTCCCTGAAGACCGCATTGCAGTGGCTGCGCTGTCGATGACCATACGGCTAGCGCTTGTCTTCGTAGCGCGAGGCCACTTTGAGCCACAGCAATGGCAAGCTGGTGGACTTTAAAACCGGAACGCGAGGCAATTCCAGCACGCTGCAACCAGCATGGCAACGCCCGCGACTGGTGGTGGTGGCTGTCGCGTAACCGCCAGCAGCAACCATCGCAGCATGCTCGGCTCGATAGCGGCCAAACGGGTAGCAAAAGTGCTTTACTGGCGTATGCAGTACGGCTTCCAAGTCGAGTGTGCCTGCATTTATTTCACCTTCAGCATCAGCATCGGCAACTGCTGTCAGATCAATGTGGCTTCTGGTGTGCGAGCCGATTTCCTGGCCGCCTGCAACCCACTGCGCCATTTCAGGATTGGTCATCAGCGCGGTTTGGGAAACCCCAATATCTGCATCCCATGCGTTGGTTTTACCAGCCAAAGCGCTCACCGCATAGCAAGTAGCAGAAAAGCCAAACCGCTGAAGCACTGGCAGAGCATATGTGAGGTTGTTCAAGTAACCATCGTCAAACGTCAAACCGACTACTTTTCCCGCTTTTTCGCCTAGCAAATAGGGCGTTAGCGCACTCATCGACAAGCCGCGATAGCCCAAAAAATCCAGGAGCGCCATTTGCCTGGCAAACGCCTTGGGTGAGACGTACAAGCTGCGAAACTTCTGCCCTTTTGGCGGTGCGTTTTCTATCTGGTGGTAGACCAGAATCGGGATGGGCAAAATGTTGCGTGTGACCAGGTTTGTCATGGCGCTAGAAGGTCGCTTATGAAACCAAAACGCTCACAACAAAACAATATCGTAGTGTTCTTGCGCCATTGCAGCTTCTGCTTGCAGCGAAATTGGCTTGCCGATGAACTCGCTCAACCCCGCCAGGTGCTGGCTTTCTTCGTCAAGAAATAGCTCAATGACTTTGGGCGAGCCGACCACCCTGAATTCGCGCGGATTGAACTGCCTGGCTTCGCGCAAAATCTCGCGCAGGATGTCGTACGTCACGCTGCGGGCAGTTTTTACAACGCCTTTGCCGCTGCACGCGCTACAAGGCTCGCACAATTGGTGGGCCAGCGATTCACGGGTTCGTTTGCGTGTCATTTCCAGCAAACCCAGTGCAGAAAACCCATTTACGTTGGTTTTAATTCGGTCACGTGCAAGCTGCTTTTGAAATTCAGCCAGCACGGCATCGCGGTGGCTGTCCTTGCTCATGTCGATGAAGTCAACAATCACAATACCGCCGAGGTTACGCAACCTCAGTTGGCGCGCGATAGCAAGGGATGCTTCAAGATTAGTCTTGAAAATAGTTTCGTCAAAATTGCGTGCGCCGACAAAGCCGCCCGTATTCACGTCGATGGTGGTCAGCGCTTCAGTCTGGTCGATGATCAAATAGCCGCCAGATTTCAAATCCACCCTGCGGCCCAATGCTTTGGCTATGTCTTCATCAATATTGAACAAATCAAAAATCGGCCGCTCGCCCGTGTACAGCTGCAACTTGTCTGCAGTTGCAGGCATGAATTCGGCCGCAAATTTTTTAAGTTTTTCAAACTGCTCGCGTGAATCAATCCGAAT
>JANPDQ010000374.1:0-1665 GCA_031431575.1 Polaromonas sp. | reverse complement strand
CGACGGCACTGAAAACCACAGCAAGCGGCGGTGAATCATTGTGGCAAAAAAGCACAGCGCGGTGTAGCTCAGCGCATGCTGGCCCAGCAGCGCGGACTGGTGTACGTCCATGCCCAGCCCAAAGAAAAACGCCAGCCCAATACCGACCCGCAGCGGCTGGTGCACATTCCAGAACACCAGCACCAGCGCCAGAAAATCAGGCATCCACGGCACCCGGCCCAGCGGCAACATGTTCAGTAGCAGCGCCGCGATCAGGCTGCCCCAAATGAACACTGGATTGGCTGGCAGCAACAGCTCTTGGCCCGACCGCATGATCATTTTGCGGCCCCTTTTTTAGGCGCAGGTGGCGGCGGCAAGTCGTCTGGGCGCGGGGGCAACTGGCTGGTTGCGGGTTTGACCACCATCACGTGGCGTGCGCCTGCCACCAGCGCCTGCGGCGTGCAATAAATTTTTGCAAAAGCGGATTCGGCCCGGCGCTCAATCTTGCTGATTTTGGCAACTGGCAAACCCGCTGGGTACACGCCATCTACACCGCTGGTGGTGAGCAAGTCGCCTTCCTGCACATCCGAATTGCTGCCCATAAAGCGCAGCTCCAGGCCGCTACCGCTCGCTGCGGTGGCCGGATCGCCAAACGCCACACTGCGCGCGCCGGTCCGCACATTGAGCACGGGTATCGCCAGGTCGCGGTCAATGACCAATGTCACTTCGCTGACCAGCGGATGCACGCGCGTGACTTGCCCAAGCACGCCTGACTCATCGAGCACCGGTGAGCCCAGCTCAATGCCCTGCACCAAGCCTTTATCGATGATGACTTTGCGGGTGTATGGGTCGGCGGCGTCGTAGAGCACTTCTGCAGACATGACCGATGCGGTCAATTGGTCACGCAGGCCAAGCAGCTTGCGCAGGCGGGCGTTTTCTTGCTCCAGTGACTCCACCTGCCCAGCGCGCATGGACTGCAGCGCCAGCTTTTTGCTTGCCTGCTCGCTGGTCGAGTTCGCCTGGTCAAGTCCGGTGAGGTAACCACTGGCGTTTTGCACCGCACGAACCGGTTGCATGGCCAGCCACTGCACCGGGTACAGCGCTGTGGCCAGCGCAGCACGTACTGGCTGTGTGATGCGAAACCGGGTGTCTGCCACCATCAAAAACAGCGCCAGCGCGCTGAAGAAAACCAGCTTGGAAAGCGCCGATGGTCCTTGCTTGAAAAACGGCGGAGGGGTGCGGTCAAGGGTACCAAGAGGCATGGTGTCAATCCCGTCTTGCTGCGCTTAAACCGGCTGCCGCATGACGCTGGTGTGCTCTTTATTCCGACGTGAAGATGGACCCCAGGCGGTCCATGCGCTCAAGTGCCATACCGCAGCCCCGCACTACGCAGGTCAATGGCTCTTCAGCCACCAGCACGGGCAAGCCTGTCTCTTCAGCCAGCAAGCGGTCCAGGTCTCTGAGCAAAGCGCCGCCGCCGGTCAGCATCATGCCGCGCTCAGCAATGTCGGCGCCAAGTTCTGGCGGGGTTTGCTCCAGCGCATTTTTAACCGCGCTGACGATGTTGTTCAGCGGGTCGGTCAGCGCTTCCAGAATTTCGTTGCTTGAAATGGTGAAGCTGCGCGGCACGCCTTCAGACAAATTACGGCCTTTGACTTCCATTTCCTTGACTTCAGAGCCGGGAAA
>JANPDQ010000373.1:0-4360 GCA_031431575.1 Polaromonas sp. | reverse complement strand
GCATCGGCCGGGCAAATCACCATCGACAAAGTGTCGGGCCCAGTCGGTGAGGCGCTAAACATGACGGCAGCGGGTTTGGCAGTGGCGATTCCCGCGGTGCTGGCGTACAACATTTTTGGGCGTTACATCAACCGCATCGAGGCTGACCTGGAAGGCTTTGCGCGTGACCTTAGAGAACTGTTGATTCAGGACACCGCAAAATGAGTTTTGGTCGTTTGGAGCGCACCAAAGGCTCTGAGCCGATGAGCGAGATCAACGTGACGCCGATGGTTGACGTCATGCTGGTGCTGTTGGTTATTTTCATACTGACAGCACCGCTGCTGGCCAGCTCTATCAAGCTTGACTTGCCTAAAACCGACGCTGCCACGGCGTCTGAGACCCCAAAATTTGTGACGCTGGTGATCGACAAGTCTGGCCAGGTCTTTTTGAATGAGCAGCCAATTGCGCTTGACGCCCTGAAAACCAGCTTGACGCAAACCGCCTCTCAAACCCCAGACACCGAAGTGCAGTTGCGCGCCGACGAAGCCGTGCCCTATGGCAAAATCGTTGAAGTGATGGGTGCAGCGCAAAAAGCCGGTTTAAACCGTATTGGTTTTGTGGCTGATGCGCCGCCGGTGGTAAAAACACCCTGAGCTTTTTATCGGTAGATATACAATAGCGCAATGTATATCTATCTGGAGTAAGCAATGCAAGTCGCAAAATGGGGAAACAGTCTGGGTGTGCGTTTGCCGATGGCGTTGGTGCATCAGCTCGGCATTTCTGAAGGCGATGAGATCAACGTCGTTCCTATGCCAAAGCGCAGTAAAGCTGATGTGCCTACTGTGCAGGTTAGCCGTGAGCCGACCAGACAAGAGCTGATCGAGTCCATGCGCAAATATCGCGGATATTGGCCGTTAAACGCCAAGTTTGATCGGGAAGAGGCCAACGCACGATGACTGCTGCGATTCCAGCAGTGCCTCGCGGATTTCTCGATACGAATGTTCTTGTGTACTGGTTGCAGGACAGTGACCGCGCAAAAATCGTGGATGTTTTACTTGAGCAGCGGTGTGTGATCAGTGTGCAAGTGCTCAATGAGCTGGCCAACGTCATGCGCAAAAAAAGCCCCATGAATTGGGCAGAACTGACCACGCTTTCTCAATCTTTGATGAAGATTTGCGAGGTCAGCGAGCTTACTGTCAATATGCACCAACTGGCTATTGCACTTGCCGAACGCTACCAATTCAAAATCTACGATGCAAATATCGTGGCCGCCGCAGCGCTGACGCGTTGTGAGGTCCTTTATTCCGAAGATATGCAGCACGGCCTGAGCGTGCAAATCCCCGCCCAATTTGGCGGCGGTTCCTTGTCGATCAAGAATCCATTTTTATAAATACGTATTGAATTTGAGCTATGCAAGAAAAATATGATCACGCAGCAGTTGAACAAGCCGCCCAAACCCAGTGGATGGCCACCAACGCCTACCGCGTTGAAAACCACGACAACCCCAACAAGCCGCTAGGTAAGTACTACGCCTGCTCGATGCTGCCTTACCCCAGCGGCAAGCTGCACATGGGCCATGTGCGCAACTACACCATCAACGACATGATGGCTCGCCAGCTACGGATGAAGGGCTACAACGTACTGATGCCTATGGGGTGGGACGCCTTCGGTATGCCTGCCGAAAACGCGGCTATTGCCAACAACGTACCACCCGAAAAATGGACGCGCGCGAACATCCTCGAGATGAAGTCGCAGTTTGAGCCGCTGGGATTGTCGTTTGACTGGTCACGGGAAATTGCGACCTGTGATCCCAGCTATTACCGCTGGAACCAATGGATGTTCCTGAAGATGCTGGAAAAAGGCATCGCCTATCGCAAAACGCAGGTAGTCAATTGGGACCCTGTCGACCAAACCGTGCTGGCCAATGAGCAGGTGATTGACGGGCGTGGTTGGCGCAGCGGGGCGCTGGTTGAAAAGCGCGAGATTCCTGGCTACTACCTGCGCATCACCGACTATGCCGAAGAGCTGCTGGACCACACACTCAATAAGTTACCCGGCTGGCCTGAGCGTGTGCGCATCATGCAAGAGAACTGGATCGGTAAAAGCGAGGGCGTTCGCTTTGCTTTCACGCACGACATCAAAAATGCAACCGGTCAATTGATCGGCGACGGCAAAATGTATGTCTTTACCACCCGTGCTGACACCATCATGGGCGTGACGTTTTGCGCCGTGGCACCCGAGCACCCGCTGGCGCTGCACGCGGCTCCGGGTAATCCCAAGCTTGCTGCTTTCATTGAAGAATGCAAGTCCGGCGGCACGACCGAAGCCGAGTTGGCCACGCAAGAAAAAAAAGGCGAGCACACCGGTTTGTTCGTCACGCACCCTTTGAGTGGCGAGCAGGTTGAAGTATGGGTTGGCAACTACGTGTTGATGAGCTACGGCGACGGCGCGGTGATGGGCGTACCTGCGCATGATGAGCGGGACTTTGAGTTTGCAAACAAGTATGGTTTGCCAATCAAACAGGTTACTGACGTTAATGGCCAAGCCTTCAGCACCAACACCTGGGCTGACTGGTACGGCGACAAGCAACAAGGCGTTGCCATTCACTCCGGTAAATACGATGGCCTGGCTTTCAAAGCCGCTGTTGACGCGGTAGTCGGTGACCTGATCGCCAAGGGCCTCGGCGAGAAAAAAACCACTTGGCGCCTGCGTGACTGGGGCATCAGTCGCCAGCGTTATTGGGGAACCCCGATCCCCATCATCCATTGCGCTGAACACGGCGCGGTACCTGTACCCGAAAAAGACCTGCCAGTGGTTCTGCCGCCGTACCTTGTGCCAGATGGTTCGGGCAACCCGCTCAACAAATGTGACGAGTTTTTGCATGCCCCTTGCCCCATCTGCGGCAAGCCTGCGATGCGCGAGACCGACACCATGGACACCTTTGTGGACAGCGCCTGGTACTACATGCGCTACACCTGTCCCGATGCGCCCGCCATGGTGGACGCCAGCAACGATTACTGGATGCCGATGGACCAGTACATCGGCGGCATTGAGCACGCGGTGCTGCACCTGCTGTATGCGCGCTTTTGGACCAAGGTCATGCGAGACATGGGTCTGCTTACTTTTGATGAGCCCTTCACCAAGTTGTTCACGCAAGGAATGTTGCTGCACGATTGCTACTACCGGGAAGACGCGGGAGGGGCAAAGCGCTGGTTCTATCCGAATGAGGTGCTGATCGAACAAGACGACAAAGGCCGGCCCATCCGCACCACAGCCAAAGACGACGGCCTACCTGTGCTTTATGGCGGCACCGAAAAAATGTCGAAAAGCAAGAACAACGTGGTCGAGCCGCGTGAGTTCATTTCCAAGTTTGGTGCTGATACCGCGCGCGCGTTCGTGATCTTTTCTGGTCCGCCCGACCAAAGCGCCATTTGGAGCGATTCCGGCGCCGAAGGGGCCTTTCGGTTTTTGCGCCGTGTCTGGAACTTTGGTGTTAAATTGAATGCTATCAATTCAGCTGCTGCTAACGCCGAAATTGATTGGGCTAACGGCACTTTTAACAAAGAAATCAAGACTTTCAGGTTCGAGATACACACAGTCTTGAAGCAAATTGATTTTGACTACCAGCGCATGCAGTACAACACCGTTGTATCGGGTTCGATGAAGCTGCTCAATGCCTTGGAAGACAAACTGTCTGCCTCCACGCTTGTCGCTTCGCGTACTGCGCTGCCCCCCGAGGGGGCTTCCCCGCCTAAGGGCGGCCTGTCGGCGGGGCAATCCGAAACTTCAAACGCTTCAATTGCCGCGCTGCAAGAAGGCTTCGGTATCTTGCTGCGCTGCCTGTATCCTGTCACTCCGCACATCGCCCATGCGCTGTGGGTGGATTTGGGTTACGCCAAAGTGCACGGCGATTTGCTCGATGTGCCATGGCCGCAAGTCGATGCCAGTGCCTTGCAAAAAGACGAAGTTGAACTGATGCTGCAAATCAACGGCAAGCTGCGCGGTTCAGTCACTGTTAGCGCCACGGCTGACAATGCAACCATTAAAGCGGCAGCATTGGCAACCGAAGCTTTCATCAAGCTGGCTGCTGGCGCGCTCCCGAAAAAAGTCATTGTGGTGCCGGGCCGGCTGGTCAACATTGTTGTTTAAGCACGCGTAAAAAAAGGGAAAACTATGCATCGCCGTTTGTGTTTGCACCTTTTGGCAGTCAGCGCTGGGTTCAGTCTGGTTGGCTGCGGTTTTGCCCTGCGCACCGCGCCAAACTTTGCGTTCAAAACGCTGTTCAGCCCGTTGGGTGAAAGCTCAGTACTGGGCAATGCGCTCAAGCGGTCGCTTGAATCTGGCGGGGCTGTTCGTGTGATTATTGACGCAAGGCAAATTG
>JANPDQ010000372.1:0-9589 GCA_031431575.1 Polaromonas sp. | reverse complement strand
ACCAGTTAGCGGCCTTTCTTCTTTGTGACAAGCTACAGCCCGGCTTTGCGACTGTCCAGGGGCGTGATGAATGAGTTGTCTTGCCATTGCGCGTTAAACCCGCTCGACGCCAGCCCTGCATAGTCAGAGTCTGACGGTCGTGCAGACTCGGGCGACGAGGCTGCAAGCGGCGCAGGGCCAGTTTCAGTTTCTCGTAATTGCCTGCCCCGGGTGACGGAGCTCCTGAGGCTTGAACTGGCGGCTTGTATTGCTGCGGCCTGGTAGGTACCCTGCGGCATTGCGGATGCTATTTCGCCTAAAAATTTAAATCGAATTTGCGCAACGGTCGGCTCGGTTCCTGGATGCAAAATTACGTAAGGAATGCCGCACTGGGCAAGCATTGACGCCTTCATGCGTTGCCCAGTGCTTGGGCGACCTGTGCGCGAAGGCAAGTCCACACAGCCCATCACGCGCCCATCGGCTCTGACCACTGTGAAAGTGCTGTACAGGCTACTGAGCAATTCGTACCACCGCAGGCCTTGTTCGGCGGAGTTGGGAATCGAAAACCGCGTAACCGGCAATTTGACCATCACAGAGTAGTCAACAAAAGCGAGCTCTAGCCAGCGCCAGACTTTGCGCTCTTCAGAATTGATGATGGCTCTGGGGGTAAGCGGCCACTTTTTGGGTGCTTGTCTGCGCTGCCGGGCAGTGCGGCGCGCTGACCACGCGGAAACAAGCATGCCCGAAGCAAAAGCTGCGAGGACCCCGGCAATCAGCAAAGCCGGCCAATAAGAGAGGTAAAAGGATCGCATTTGTTAGGCACAGTAACCCATGTGACTGAGTGTACCAATTTGCTCAGATTTGCCTAATCTGGCTTTGCAGGCGTTGTCAGACCCCGCTGGCTCAGGCTTTGGGCCGTAGCCAGCGACAATAGCTGCATGGCAACCATGCAACTTCAAGATATTTTATACAGCCAGGGTTTTGGTACCAGGCGCGTATGTGCCGGGCTCATTCAACAAGGCTTAGTGTCTGTGGGTCAAGAGATACGGGCGCAACCAGCTACTGAATTTATAGCGGATGAATTGCGCTTTACCGTGCAAGGCGTTCAGTGGCAGTACCATGAAAAAGCCTACCTGATGCTGCACAAGCCTGCGGGCCACGAATGCTCCCAAAAGCCAAGCACTTACCCCAGTATTTATACGCTGTTGCCAGCGCCCATCAGGCAGCGCGGTGGCGGCGCTGCCGCTGGTGTGCAAGCGGTTGGCAGGCTGGACCAAGACACCACAGGGTTGCTGTTGCTAAGTGATGACGGTAAATTCATTCACCGCATGAGCTCGCCCAAACACCACGTACCGAAGGTGTACGAGGTCAACGCCAAGCACGCTGTGGACGACAAGCAAATCCAGAAGTTGCTTGCAGGCGTTGTGCTGGACGATGACCCGAAGCCTGTCAAAGCGGCGGCCTGCGTACAAACGGGCGCGAACCAGTTGCGTTTGACCCTGACCGAAGGCAAGTACCACCAAGTCAAACGCATGCTGGCCGCAGTGGGAAACCGGGTGGAAGAAGCGGGCGGTTTGCACCGCTCGCGTATTGGGGAGCTTGCTTTGCCTGACGACTTGCTTCCCGGCCAATGGCGCTGGTTAACTGCGCAAGATTTGCTGGCTATTTCAGGGCTTGGCCAGAAGTAAATGCGCGGCGGTAGCGCCGTAAACATCGCGCCACTTGCTGTCAATTAGTGCGTTAGCAGCAGCGCCTGAAAAGCGCTGCTACCTCCAATTCAGCGAGCAATCGGTCTTGTAGGCCCATAATCGGTTACAACAGTTGCTACTAAATAAATAGCTGCTTACGCCCGTTTTTACTGCGCTACAGCCCTGTTTAGCACCAAAATGCGCCATTTCGGCACTAATTTGATGCTAATTTGATGCTAATCCCCGAGTACAACACCTTCACGGCGGGGATCGGCGCCACCGAAGAATCCATTCGGTGTGCGTTGAATCGCTTGCAGGCCGCTGGTCATGTTTTGTTCGCGCACTTCTGCGCCGCGTGCTTTTAGCGCCTCAACCGTTGCGGGTGCAAAGCGTTTTTCTTCAAGCAGGGTAGGGCCGTTGTTCGAGCCGAAGTTGGGCAGGTCGATGGCTTGCTGGGCGTTCAGGCCCCAGTTCAATGTGCCGTACAAAACTTTGGCGGTGTAGTGAATGATCAACGCGCCACCGGGGCTGCCGCCGCTCATCACCACCTGGCCGGTGGCTTTGTCAAGCACCAGCGTTGGGGCCATCGATGAGCGTGGGCGCTTGCCTGGCTGCACACGGTTGGCAATGGGCTTGCCGTCTGCGTCAGCAAAGGCGTAGCTGAAGTCGGTCAGCTCGTTGTTGAGCAAGAAGCCGCCAGCTTTGCCAGTGCCGCCATCGGTGAGTTGGCGTGCGCCAAAACCGTCTTCAATCGTGGTTGTCATCGCAATCGCGTTGCCAAAGCCGTCAATGATGCTGATATGGGACGTGCCATATTCAGGCTGGTCCGGCATGGGTGCGTAAGCCGTTTTAACCGCCCCAGGCACGCCGGGCTTGGCTGTTTTCATGCTCATGCCGCCGGGTTTTTGGTCGATGAGTGCGGCGCGGCTTTTCAGGTAGGCGGGGTCGAGCAGACTCATCCAGCTGCCACCGGGGGCTTGTACAAAATCAGGGTCGGCCACGTACTGGCCACGGTCGGCAAAGGCCAGTCGCGCTGCATCGGTATACAGGTGCAGCCAGTCTGCCGATGGCGTTTGGCCTGAACCCATAGCACTGCCTGCAACCCCGCTCATGCCCATAGTGGGCGGCAACTCGGCTGCGTTGGTGTGCGTCAACATGCCCAAGATCTGCCCGACTGCAATTGCGCCGGAACTTGGTGGCGGCATGCCGCACAGACGGTAGGCTGCGTGTGCGGCGCTGTAGTCGGCGCACATGGCTTCACGCTTTTTGACTTGATACCCAGCCAAGTCGCTCATCGCCAATTTGCCCGGGTTAGTGGGGTGCTTTTGTACTTTGTTGACGATGGCTTGGGCAACAGCGCCTTCGTGCAGGGCGCTTGAGCCTTTGGCGGCGATTTGGCGCAGCACGTCGGCCAGTGCCGGGTTTTTCAGCAGTGTGCCTGCGGCCAGCGGCGTGCCATCAGCGTTGTAAAAATACGATGCTGCCGTGGGGTCGGCTTTCAGGTATTTTTCGTCTTTGAGCTGCGTGGCCAATCGGTTGCTGACTTTAAAGCCGCTCTCTGCCAGCGCAATTGCTGGTGCAAAAAGCTGTGCCCACGGCAAGCGGCCGTACTGTTTGTGCGCAACCTCCAGCATTTTTACCGTGCCGGGCACGCCAACGGCACGCCCACCGACTACGCCGTCGTAAAACGGAATTGGCTTGCCATCAGCGCCGATAAAAAGTTTTTCATCCACGCCAGCGGGTGCGGTTTCGCGGCCATCAAAAGCTTCAACTTTTGCACCGGTTGCGTGCAGCAAAAATGCGCCGCCGCCAATACCGCTGGATTGCGGCTCAACCAGGGTGAGCACCATTTGTACGGCCACGGCAGCATCAATGGCCGAGCCGCCAGCGCGCAGCACTTGCAAACCGGCGTCTGTGGCCAGCGGGTTTGCGGCGGCAACGGCAAACTTTTTGGTGGCCCAGCCGGGTTTTGCGGTGAAGCCCGAGCCACCCTCGGGCTGCGCAGGCGCGGAGTACACAAACGGTGCTGGCGCGGTGGCGCACGCCGCCAGCAAACTGGCGACGGCTAAGGTGGTGAGGCTGCGTTTCATGGGAAAGCTCCTGAATATTTATAAGCAGTGCACATGTTACGCGCAAACAAAAATGGCTCCCTGGGGAGCCATTTATTGATGTTTTAGGCCTCTAGCGCAACAAATACAGGCGCAAGCAGCTATTAAAATAGTAGCACATACGCAGCAGCTGTTAACGCGGAGCCAGGCGAATCGCGCCATCCAGACGAATCACTTCGCCATTGAGCATGTCGTTTTCAAAAATATGCTGCGCCAGTTTTGCGTAGTCTTGCGGCGTGCCCAAACGGGACGGGAAGGGCACCGACGCGGCCAGTGAGTCTTGCACTTCTTGCGGCATGCCAAACATCATGGGGGTGCCAAAAATACCGGGCGCAATGGTCATGTTGCGAATGCCGTTGCGTGCTAAATCACGCGCTATCGGCAAAGTCATGCCGACGATGCCGCCTTTGGATGCACTGTAAGCAGCTTGACCCATTTGGCCGTCGTACGCGGCAACCGATGCGGTTGAAATCAACACGCCGCGCTCGCCGGTGGCTTCAGGCTCGTTCTTGCTCATGGCCTCTGCGGCCAGGCGAATCATGTTGAAGCTGCCAATCAAATTGACGGTGACAGTTTTGCTGAACACGGCCAGGCTGTGCGCGCCGTTTTTACCCACGGTTTTTTCAGCCGGGGCGATACCCGCGCAGTTGACCAAGCCCATCAGCTTGCCCATGCTGACAGCTTTGGCCACAACGGCCTGGCCGTCAGCTTCTTGCGTCACGTCGCACTTTACGAACGCACCTTTAATGTCTAAAGCGATGGCTTCGCCTTTTTCAACCTGCATGTCAGCAATCACCACATGGCCACCGTGCGCCGCCAGCATGCGCGCCGTGCCTTCACCCAAGCCAGATGCACCGCCCGTGACGATAAAAACCTTGCCTTTGATGTCCATGATGTGTTCCCAGAAAATTGAAGTTAAGAGTGAAGTTGACGTTAACGTAAAGCAACTTCAAATTATGGCCCACAAAAAAGCCCGGCCACCTTGCGACGGCCGGGCCTACCTGTTGATGTCAGAAATTATTTATAACCGACGCGGTCTAGCATCTGCTGAACCTTTACCTGGTTGTTGCCAACCGCTGTTAGTGGAATCGTCTCAGACTTGAATGCGCCGCCGCTCATGGTTGACAAAGCCGTGTTGGTCAATTTAACGCCAGCCACGGTTGGGTATTCGTTGTTGCCGTTTGCAAAGTAGTCTTGCGCGGCTGGGCTGGCGAGGTATTCCATGAACTTAATGGCGTTGGCCGAGTTTTTGGCATTTTTTGCCACCGCTGCACCGGCAATGTTCACGTGCGTTCCCCAGCTGTCCTGGTTGGGAAAAGCCACCGCAATTTTGTCCATTACGGCTTTGTCCTCGGGCTTGTCTGAGCGCATCAGGCGGGCAATGTAGTAGGTGTTGGTAATGGCGATGCCGCATTCGCCGCTGGCCACCGCCTTAATCTGGTCGGTGTCGCCGCCTTTGGGTGCGCGGGCCATGTTGTCGACCATGCCTTTGAGCCAGGCCTCTGTCTTTGCTTCGCCGATGTGCTCAGTGACTGCGCCAAACAGCGACAGGTTGTACGGGTGTGAGCCTGAACGGGTGCACAGCAGGCCCTTGTTTTTTGCGTCAGCCAACTTTTCATACGTGTCTACGTCGGCCTTTTTGACTTTGACTTTGTCGTACACCACCACGCGGGCGCGTGTGGAAAAGCCGAACCATGTGGTGCCTTCTGCGCTGGCTTTGGAACGCAGCGGTGCTGGTATGGCGGCTTCAAGTGCGGCTGACTTGATTGGCAAAAACATGCCTTCAGCGTCGCCTTTGGTCAGGCGTGCGGCGTCAACCAGCAAAATTACGTCGGCAGGGGACGCGGTGCCTTCGGCTTTGAGGCGGGCCAAAATGCCAGCGTCGTCAGCGTCCACGCGGTTAACCTTGATGCCGGTGGTTTTGGTGAAATTGGCGTACAGCGCCTCGTCGGTTTGGTAGTGGCGGGCAGAATACAGATTAACGACCTGTTCCTGGGCATGGGCCGTGCCAAGCGCGCCAAAAGTAGCCGTCATGCTCAGCGCCAGAGCAGCAATCAAAGAAATTTTTTTGAACATAGAGGATGACACCTTGAAAAATAAAAGCCTGAACAACGAAACCCCAATCTTAATACAAACGCGAATTGTTCTTATTTGCTTTGCAATTCTTTTTGCAGGGGGTTTTTCAGGTTGCGCCAGCCGGGGCGACTTGCCGGCGGCGTCCGCCCCACCTTTGCCTGCCGCAGCGTCCGCACCGCCCAAGCCCCTGAAGATCGGACTTGCACTGGGTGGCGGCGCAGCGCGCGGGTTTGCGCATGTGGGTGTGATTGCGGTACTGGAAGAGGCAGGCCTCAAACCGCACATCGTAGTGGGCACTTCGGCGGGCAGTTTGGTTGCAGCGTTGTATGCCAGCGGCAAAACCAGCGCGCAGCTGCAGCAAACAGCACTCAACATGGAAGAAGTCGCCATCACCGACTGGATGCTGCCGCTGGTGGGGCGCGGCGTGTTCAGGGGCGATGCGCTGGCCCGTTACGTCAATGAGCTGCTGGCCAATCGGCTGATTGAAAACATGGCGATCCCGCTGGGAATTGTCGCTACTGACTTGAACAGCGGCAACGCAGTACTTTTTCAGCGCGGCGACACCGGCACCGCTGTGCGTGCTTCAAGCGCGGTGCCAGCGGTGTTTGTGCCAGTAAAAATCAACGGCCGTGAATACGTTGATGGCGGCTTGGTGTCGCCCGTGCCCGTGCGTTTTGCGCGGCAGATGGGGGCTGATGTGGTGGTGGCGGTGGATATCTCCAACCCACCCGAGGCCAACACGGCTGACGGCACGCTGCAAATTTTGCTGCAGACCTTTGCCATCATGGGCAAAAGCATCAACCAATACGAATTGCCAGGCGCTGATGTGCTGGTCAAGCCGTCTTTGGTGGGCCTGAAAAGCGCTGACTTTTCAGCCCGCCAGCGCGCCATTGATGCGGGCAGGGCGGCAATGTTGGCTGCATTGCCTGCGTTGAAGGCAAAACTGGCAACTCTGTCTGCTGCGAAGTGATGCAAGCTGGCCAAATCTGCGTCAGCAATCGCAGGGAACTGCTATTAATTAAGTAGCAGCTTGCGCCCTAATATGTTGGGCTATAGCCCTAATAGACTTAAAAATTGAATTATTTGGGTGATTTCGGGCTGAGTTTGCGCAGCGATTGCAAAATCAGTGGCGCAACGTCTGATGCTGTCTGGCTGCTGTAGTCCGCACCGACTTTGCGCCCGTTTTGTGCGGACTCAGTAAACCCACGTCCACCCACAATAATTACCAGCGCTGGGTTGCGTGACGCCTTGCGCACATGCGCGATGGTTTCGGCCACGCGTGGCATCCAGTGGTCCCGCGTGAAAGCAGTGCTCAGCGTCAAATCCAGCGCATCAAACCAGGTGTTGGACACCATGTTTTGCAGTTGGGTGTTGGACTCCGGAAACTCGGCCTGGGGTGCCCAGCCGCGCTGGTGAAGCGACTCTGCATCTAGTACAGCGCTGAGCAAATGCAGCTCACCTGGCTGCGGAACAATCAACACCGCTGGTGCGTTTATGCTCACCGACGGCACATGCCCAGCGATGTTTTCACGCATGGACGATTGCAGGCGTGAAAGGCCAATCGACACATCGATTTCGCTGCAGTCGTCAGTGCCCCACAGGTCACCCAGGCCACGCGCGGCGGGCTCCAGCAGTTGCGTGCACAGCTGGCGTAGGGAATGGGTTTCAGCGTAAAACTGGGAAATCAGATCGTGGGCAGATTCAGGCTCAGCAAGGATCAGCCGGTGTACCAACTCGCCCACGCGCAAATCAACCGGGGCCAGCAGCTGCTGCGGCGCGTTGTGGCGCGCGAACAGTTGCGGGAGGGCGATGGTTTTTACAGCATCAAGCAGCGCTGGTTCTACAAAGTGCGCACCGGTTTGATTTTTTGTTTCATTGGACGCTGACGGATACCCGTGCTGCAAATCAGTGGCAATGTCGCTTGATCCTTGCGGGCGGCGAAACAAACTGTCGACCAAACCGTGCGGGGCGTCGCCCTGCTCAACCAAAGAAGCCTTGGCTTTTTTGCGTACTGAGAACCGCATGTCCCAGTCACCGAAAAACCTCAGCGGAACGCTCTGGTTGCCCATGATTTGAATGTCGGTGTGGCGTGGGTCTTTTTGGATCGAAGCCCAAACTTCCGCAAGCTTTTCGGGGCTGCCTTCAATCCACTGGAAAAACCGGCCATCGTCATACACCAGCAAGCCAGTTAAGCCGTTTGCGTGGTTGTACTTGCGGGCGGCATCGAGCAGTTGCGCAAGCTCCAGCTCTGAAAAAGGGCGAACCGCGCGGCTTCGGTAAGAAATGGTGGCCAATTGCCCAGGCCGCGCCAAGGAGTTTGTGTACGTTGCGGCAGGGTCTTGTTTTGTTGGCTGGGGGGTGGCAATGGCCATGTGGGCGTCCTGAGTTGTTCGGCTAACAATCTTTTGAGCAGTCCCAAAATTTCCTAACGCTGGAAATAAATGCAGGCAGTCCCGTTTAGAGCTTTGAATTAAATCATAAAAACAAAGCCCCAGTGGTGGTGTATTGCGCCAGGTACCGGCGTAAAAAAGCCCAGTCAATTGACTGGGCTTTTGGTGACTATCTCAGGGCTGCGAATTAACGCTTTTTAGCGACCGTTTTTGCAGCGTTGTTGACGGTAGCAGCTGCAGTGTTGAAGTTGCTCTCAGCCATATCGGTAGCTTGTTTAACAGCTTTTTGCATTGACTCAAACGCGTTGTTCGCGGCTGCAACTGCGCTTTTCATCACGGCAACTGCGGTCTCAGAACCGGCTGGTGCGTTTTTGGTTGCGCTGTCGACGAGGCCCATGACCTTCTTTTGTGCTTCAGCGGTTTGGGCTTCAAACGTTTTGCCGATGTCAGCGCCAGCAGCCGATGCGATGTCGTACAAATGGCGGCTGTACGCGGCGGTTTTTTCAGCCAGCGGTTGAACCATACCGGCTTGCAGTGCCATCAGTTCTTGTGCGTCTTTCACGCCCATCATTGCTTGTGCGTGGTTAGCGGTTTCAGCCAATGCGGCCTTGGTGGCTTGCACGTTCAGCTCAACCAATTTCTCAACGCCTTCAAAGGCTTTGTGGGTCAAACCGAAAAGGGTTTCGATGTTGGCTTTGTGGGAGGCCATGAGTTGTTCAGCAGTCAGCATAATTAATCTCCAGTAAATAGTAGTTAAAAAACAGTTAAAAAAGCGATCAAAAACTGTTGCTTTGCCAATCACTTGCTGGATTGCTGCACTGCAACATAAAAGTAATTATAGGGATAACCCGTGCGAATGCAAGCGTTGAGCGCGTCATTTTTGCTGCACTGCACCATTTTAGAGGGGACGGCCAATTTGCAACTGGTGGGTCACAATTGGACGATCAAGTTCTCAGTTTTTCATAGCGACCGTTTTGCAAGCCTTCTACGCCGACAACTTCGTTTTACCGCTGCCCGAAGGCCACCGATTTCCGATGGCCAAGTACGCATTGCTGCGCGGGCGAGTGCTCCAGGAATTGCCCACTGTTACGCTGGCACAAGCACCTTCGGCGAGCGATGGCGAGCTGGCTTTGGCGCACACGCCGGGCTATATCGACGCGATTGCGCACGGCACGCTAGATGCCCCGTTGCAACGCGAAATCGGCTTCCCGTGGAGTCGAGCAATGGTTGAGCGTGCGCGGCGCTCGGTAGGCGCTACTGTAGCTGCGGCGCGTCTCGCGCTGGGCGGCGCGGGCGTTGCCGCCAACATGGCGGGCGGCACGCACCACGCTTACGCACACAAGGGCGG
>JANPDQ010000371.1:0-8358 GCA_031431575.1 Polaromonas sp. | reverse complement strand
CATCGCCGTGATGGCTACCCGCAGTACGCTGTCCAGTGCACGCTTTGCGGCGCTGCTGGCGGCGCATGCAGGCCAAGCGCGCTTTGAATTGCTGCCCTGCGATGGCTTGGCAGAAGCGATCGAGCAATCCGCTCAAAGCCAGAATGCTACTGAATTAATAGCTGCTTGCGCCCGAATAATATGCGCCAGGAGCATATTTGATGCAAAAATTGATGGTTTGAACGAGATTGACACGATGGTGTTGGGCTGCACGCACTACCCGTTTGCCGCGCAGCACATTGCAAAGCTAACTGGCCCCGGCGTGAAATTGCTGGATACCGGCGAAGCGGTGGCGCGGCAGACGCGGCGCTTGCTGGCTGGGCAGTTGCTTGCGGCTGCCGAGTTCGAATCAACCGCCATCACCGTCCGCCAAGACCAACCGCCAGCCCAAGGCGAACGGTTAAAAAGTCGACCCAACGGCTCGATCAAGTTCTTCAGTACTGGTAACCCGGCAGCCTTGCGCAGCGCAGCGCACGCCTGGCTGGCACTGAATGCGGATGTTGTATCGCTGCAATTTTAATAGCTGCTTGCGCCCGTACCGATTGGTCTACACGCTTAAAATACCAAAAATTGAAAGATTTCACACCATGTACAGCGAAGACGATTTAAATGCAGCGGTCGCGTCTGGCGCACTCACCCAGCAAGCCGCCGACGCTCTTCGCAGCCACGCGACCCGCAGCAATGCAAGCCCGGCAGCAGACGAAGAACATTTCCGTCTCATCACGGGTTTTAACGATATTTTTGTAGTCATTGCCTGCCTGATTTTGCTGACGTCGATTGGCTGGATTGGCGGTAACTTCAGCCCGACAGTCGGAGCAGTCGCCGTGGCCGCCAGCAGCTGGGGACTGGCTGAATTTTTCACACGCATACGCCGCATGGCGTTGCCGTCGATTCTGCTTTTGGGTGTTTTTGTAACCGCCGTGACGCTGGTGGCGCTGAGGTCCAGCGGCGCTGCCATATCCCTTTTGGGTGGCGAAGAAAACAGCACGACACAGGTCGTTTTCATGAGCGTTGCAGGGCTGGCTGGCGCGCTCGCTGCCTGGCTGCACTGGCGCCGCTTTAAAGTGCCGGTTACCGTGGCTGCAGGCGCGCTGGCGGTGGTGGTCTGCGGCTACGGCGTGCTGGTTGCGCTGCAACCTGACTCCAGGCTGTGGACCAGCTCAATTTCGCTGTTGGCAGGCATCGCCGTTTTTGTAGCCGCCATGCGCTGGGACGCCAGCGACCCGGCGCGGCAAACACGCAACTCTGACGTTGCCTTCTGGCTGCACCTGCTGGCAGCGCCGTTGCTGGTGCACCCTGTGTTCACTGGTTTGGGCGTGTTGAGCAGCACGCCAAATGCTTACCAGGCAGCGGGCGTGCTGGCGGTGTACGTACTGATTGCACTGGTCTCGCTGGCCATTGACCGCCGCGCCATGATGGTGTCCAGCCTGGGCTACGTGCTGTTTGCGCTTGGGGCATTGCTCAAAACATACGGCGCTATCGGCATGGGTTTTGCTGTCACTGCGCTGGTCATCGGCTCCGCGCTATTGCTGCTGTCAGCGTTTTGGCAACGCAGCCGGCAGTTGGTGCTGGGCGCGCTTCCCGCTGGCGTGCGTGTGTGGGTTGCACCACTGCGCTAGACATGCAATTGCTATAGTAAATATAGCTGCTTGCGCCTGTAAATCACAGGCTATAGGCGTTTTTAAGCCTGTTTTTGCCCGCAAAGGGCAAAAAAACACCTTGATGCGGGCCAACAGCCCGGGCGGCGGTCGAGCGATTTTCTGACGCGTCTTACAAGTGTCGGCCTGCATAGCTCTTTTTTTGCGATGACATCATTGCTAAGCACATTTGACGCTGCACGTCCACAGGGCCGCGCTGCACCATCCACACACAAGGAAAACCATGACCAAGCCAGCCAGCCCGCCGGGCAAGCAAGCCAGTAGCTCCCCGGGCCTGTCCCGCCGTGCCATGGTGCAAGTAAGCACTGCCATTGCGGCTGCACCGCTGGTCGGCTGCGCCACGGAGCCCACGGGCGGTACGGTCGGCGCGGCGTCTGCAGGCGTTGAGCCCGCGCCGGTTATGTTGCGCATGACCATGCAGGTCAATGGCCAGGCATATCCGCTCACCATCGATGGCCGCACCAGCTTGCTCGATGCGCTGCGTGAAAACATGAATTTGAAGGGCTCAAAAAAAGGCTGCGATCACGGCCAGTGCGGGGCTTGCACTGTGCTGGTGGACGGCAGGCGCATCAACTCGTGCTTGACATTAGCGGTGATGCACGAAGGCCAGGCTATAACGACGATTGAGGGTTTGTCAAAAGGCGATGCGCTGCACCCGATGCAAGCTGCGTTCATCAAGTACGACGGCTTTCAGTGCGGTTATTGCACACCGGGGCAAATTTGCTCATCGGTGGGCATGCTGGCTGAGGTGAAAGCCGGCATGCCCAGCCACGTAACGCAAAACCTGCAAGGCGCCGCCCCCACGCTCACCGACGATGAAATACGTGAGCGTATGAGTGGCAATATCTGCCGCTGTAGTGCCTACCCCAATATCGTTGCCGCCATCCGCGACGTGTCGGGAGCAGCAGCATGAAATCATTTACCTACGAGCGCGCCACATCGCCTGAAGCCGCCGCTGCTGCAGCGCTTGCCAGACCCGGTGCAAAGTTTATTGCTGGTGGCACCAACCTGCTCGACCTGATGAAGCTGCAGGTAGAGGCGCCGCTGCACCTCATCGACATCACGCGGCTTGGACTTGACAATACCGAGGCGACGGCAGACGGCGGTGTGCGCATTGGCGCGATGGTGCGCAACTCTGATCTGGCGGCAGATCCGCGCATTCGTAAAGACTATGAAGTGCTGAGCCGCGCATTGCTCAGTGGCGCATCGGGCCAATTGCGCAACAAGGCAACGACTGGTGGCAACCTGCTGCAGCGCACGCGTTGCTATTATTTTTATGACACGGCACAGCCGTGCAACAAGCGCGCACCCGGCACGGGCTGCTCTGCGCTGCAGGGGTACAACCGCCTGCATGCGGTGCTGGGTACCAGTGACCAATGTATCGCCACCCACCCTTCAGACATGGCAGTGGCCATGCGCGTGCTGGACGCACGGGTTGAAACCGTTGCGCCCGGCGGGGCGAGGCGCGTGATACCAATTGCCGACTTTCACCGCCTGCCCGGCAACACGCCTCACATTGAAACCAGCCTGCAGCCAGGTGAAATGATCACTGCCGTTACGCTGCCGCCGCCATTGCCCGGCAAGCATATTTACCGCAAGGTGCGCGACCGTGCGTCGTATGCATTTGCTACGGTTTCAGTAGCGGCAATCATTGACGCATCAGGCGGCACAGTACGATCAGCCAAACTTGCGTTTGGCGGTCTGGCGCATCAACCGTGGCGCGTACTAGATGCCGAATCGCTGCTGGCCGGAGCCACCGCAGGCCCTGCCAGCGCCAACGCCGCCGCTGACCGCGTGCTGCAGGGCGCGCGCGGCTTTGGCCACAACGATTTCAAAATTCCCCTGCTGCGCAGCACGCTGCGGGCCGTCCTGGCTGAAGCCTGAAACACGAATCTCTGGAGCCACCCATGCAAATGAACACCCCCGCCCCGCGCAACGCGCTTGACGAAAACCGCCAGGGCCTGATGGGCAAAGCCGTTGACCGTGTTGAAGGCCGATTAAAAGTCATGGGCAAGGCGCCCTACGCGCACGAAATCGTTGAGGGCGGTGCAGCCGCAGCCTACGGCTTTATTGTGCAGGCCACCATTTCAAAAGGCACCGTTAGCGCTGTAAACACCAGCGCGGCTGAGCGCGCGCCCGGCGTGCTGCTGGTGCTGACGCACCTGAATGCGCCCAAGCAAGCCCCCTGGGGCCCCATCACCCTGCCTGACCGCTATGCGCGTTCAATTCCACAGCTCAGTTCAAATAAAATTGAATATTACGGCCAGCCAGTAGCGTTTGTAGTGGCCAATAGTTTTGAGCAAGCGCGCTCAGCGTCCAAACTCATCAAGATTGACTACGCCGCCGTAACGCCGGGCGAGCACGATATGCAAAGCCGCCTTGCGCAAGGCGAGTTGCAAAAAACTTTTTTTGGCGAGCCACTTATTGATGGCTCCAAAGAAGAATTTGACAAGGCTTTTGCGTCGTCAAGCGTCACGGTAGACGGCAAATTCACCACACCAGCCCACGCGGCCGCCGCGATGGAGCCACCGGCTACATTGGCGTACTGGGAAGGCAGCAAACTCATCGTGCACTGCTCGGCGCAATTGATCAACAGCGCCCAGCAAGGTGTGGCTTCAACCCTTGGCATACCGCTGGGCAACGTGCGTTTGGTCAGCCGCTACATTGGCGGCGGGTTTGGAAGCAAGCTGCCGATTTACGGCGACGTGATTTTGACAGCGCTGGCTGCGCGTGAACTGCGCCGCCCAGTAAAAACTGCGCTCACGCGCCAGCAGATGTTTCACATCACTAGCCACCGCAGCGACACGGTGCAGCGGCTGCGCTTGGGCGCGTCAAGCGACGGCAAGTTGGCGGCAGTGGGCCACGAGGCGTGGTCCAACGGCGCGCGTTACGACGATTTTTTAGAGCCTTCCGCGCTGCAAACCCGTTTGCTGTACGCCGCACCGGCACGGTACACGCCGCATTATTTGGTCAGGCTTGATTTGCCAGTGTCAGACTCCACCCGCGCCCCTGGTGAAGCCGTCGGCATGCTGGCCATTGAAATTGCAATGGACGAGCTGGCTGAAAAACTCAAGCTCGACCCGATTGAGCTGCGCCTGCGCAATGAGCCTACGCAAGACCAGGACAAAAAAATTCCGTTTTCCAGCCGCAACCTGGTGGCCTGCATGAAAGACGGCGCAACCCGCTTCGGCTGGGCGCAACGCAGCGCCCTGCCCGCGCAAAAGCGCGACGGCCGCTGGCTGGTGGGTATGGGCATGGCAGCGTCGATTCGCTCCAACGTCATGATGCCTTCCAAGGCCGACGTGGCATTGAACCGCGAGGGCATTTTGACGGTAAAGATGGCCATGACCGACATCGGCACCGGCAGCTACACCGTACTCAGCCAAATTGCCGCGGAAATGATGGGCTTGCCTATCGAGCGCGTGCGCATGGAACTGGGCGACAGCAACTTTGCGGCAACCCCGGGCTCAGGCGGCTCGTGGGGCGCGGCCAGTGCGGGCTCGGGCTTGTTCGATGCATGTACCAATTTGCGTGAAAAACTGGCCGCCAAAATGGGTATCAATCCGACTGAGGCCGTGTTTGCCAATGGCAGCATTTCAGGCGCAGGAAAAACCGAAACACTGGGCGCGTTGGCCGGCACACTTGGTATAGAGGCCAGCGGCGAGATCAAACCCGGCGCAATGGCCAAACAGTTTTCACAACAAGGCTACGGCGCGCACTTTGCTGAAGTGCGTGTCAACATCGACACCGGCGAAATTAGGGTGAGCCGCCTGCTGGGCGTGTTCGCCGCCGGACGAATCCTGAACGAAAAAACCGCCAAAAGCCAGATCTCAGGCGCGATGATTTGGGGCGTGGGCACCGCGTTGCATGAAGACGCGGTAATAGACAAACGCGACGGCCATTTCGTCAACCACGACCTGGCTGAGTACCATGTGCCGTCACATGCTGACATTCCAAAAATCGATGTGTTTTTCATCAATGAGGTGGACGATAAGACCAATCCGCTCAAAATTAAGGGACTTGGCGAGCTGGGTATTTGTGGCGCAGGCGCAGCAGTTGCCAACGCGGTCTACAACGCGACTGGGGTGCGGGTGCGGGAGTTTCCAATCACGCTTGACAAGGTGCGCGCCGGGCTGGAGGCGAATCGGGTAGTTTGAACTTGTTGGATTTTTGCTATTTAATTAGGAGCTGCTAGCGCCTGTAATTATTGGGCTACAGGTCATTTTTACTCATAAAAATTGATTTTCAAGGCTTTTGGAGGCACCAACCTGATGAAACGGCGGCCCACAGCGCCGTACCAACGACACGCTACACACGTGCTACCCGCAATAGCTTTCGCTTTCAAGCCCTGCGAAATAAAACGAAACATTTCGCGACACGCTTGAGAGGACATACGAGCATAGACCTTCGATCATTGAGGCGACCAACAACTTAACGGAGTCGCCATGATCAAGACCTTTTCACGCCTGCAATCAAAACTAACTGGTTTGCAGTTGACCGCCATCACGCTGGTAGCTTTTATAGGCAACCTTTGGGCAACTCAGGTTCTCGACGCCGCCTACGCCGCGTCGAGGTTTCCGGTGCCGTACTGGCAGGCGCAGCTGTCTTTCGACCACCTCAAACTCAAGGGCTGGTACGAGTTCCTGATCAATAACGAGACCCTTGATCTTTACTTCAAAGCCCAATTCATTGACTTTATATTTATTGCTTCGGTTCTCGTCCTGCACATGGCAGCCCTTCTGGCTTTGTCCCGTGCAGTGCCAGCAAACTCGAATGCCCGCGTGGCATTGATTTGGGCCGCCCTAATTTCAGCAATTGCGCCACTTGCAGATGCTGTCGAGAACGGCATTTCATTCATCATGCTGGCCAACCCGGCCGGCTTTGAGCCGCTCCTTGCCATTGCTTACTCGTGCGTTGCGGCAGTCAAGTTCGGCATGTTCACCTTTGCGTATCTGGCTGCGGCTGCTGGCGTGGTTGCGGCGCTTTATTACTTGGCGACTCGTACGAGAAAAGTGGCGAGCGGGGCCTGACCTGTAGACGCCTTCGAGAAACGGCGCTGGCCGAATTTTGGATGGCGTTAAACCGCGAGACGTTCTGCGTAACTCCCTTGAGTGCTCTGATGCGGTTCAGGCCTTCGGGGGCAGTGCTCAAAGTTCAACTGAGTGGTAGTTACTATAAAAACAGGAGCTGCTTACGCCCGTATTTATTGGGCTACAGACCTTTTTGGTTCAAAAAGCGCCGCTTTCGCGCTTTTTGGGCCTTAAAACCACCTAAACAGCTGCCCGCAACGCCGACTTGGGCCGGAACACTTTGCAAACCTCAGGGTGGCTTTCAATGTACGGCCCGCCAATCAAATCAACGCAGTACGGCACTGCGGCAAAAATTCCGGGCACAAGTTGCTCCCCTGCTTCGCTCTTCAAACCTTCAAGCGTCTCGGCAATCGCTTTGGGCTGGCCTGGCAGGTTGATGATCAAACATTTGCCCCGCACCACCGCGCATTGCCGCGACAAAATAGCTGTGGGTACGAACTTCAGGCTGATTTGCCGCATCTGCTCGCCAAAGCCGGGCATGACTTTGTGCGCCACCGCCAGCGTGGCTTCCGGGGTCACGTCGCGCAATGCGGGGCCGGTGCCGCCGGTAGTTAGCACCAGACTGCAGCCAGCGTCGACCAGCTCGATCAATGCAGTGCTAATTCCCGCCTGTTCGTCCGGTATGAGGCGTTCTTCAAACCTGATGGGGTTGCGCAGCGCCTTACCCAGCCAGTCTTTCAGCGCAGGCAGGCCTTTGTCGACGTACACGCCAGCAGATGCGCGGTCGCTGACGGAAACGATGCCGATTTTTACCGGGTCAAAATTGAGCACATCCGTCACGCGTCTGGCTCTGTAGTCGCCTGCATTTGGGCTTTGACCAATTGAAACACCTCGCGGTAAGACTTGCCGTGGCGTGGTGCTTCGCCTGGCTTTTCAGGCTTGTAGTCTTTGCGCGCTTGGCGAATCAGTGCCCGCAACTGCTGCGAGTCGGTTGCAGGGTATTCGGTTAACCAAGCTTGCAAGCTTTCGTCGTCCGCCACCAGCTTGTCACGCCATTGCTCAGCCAGGTGCAGTTGCAGCGTGAGCTGGGCTGAGCCATTGAGCTGCTCGTTGATCGCTTCACGAATCGGGTCGGCATCGAGTGGGCGCATCAGCTTGCCGATGAACTGCATCTGGCGGCGCTTGCCCTCGAAATTGGTGATTTTTTTCGCGTCTTTGATGGCATCGAGCAGCTTGGTGGGCAGATCGAGCCGCGCCATCAAATCAGCGCGCAGTGTGAGCAATGCCTCGCCCAAAGCCTGCTTTTCGTCGGCCTCGGCCTTGAGCATGGTCTTGCTGGGCGGGCCCGCTTCTTCCAGTGCAATTTCCTCTGGTTTGACGAAGCGGCCGTTCGACCAGTAGCCTTTGATGGCCTTGGGCGTACCCTTTGTGTTCTTGGTGTTCATAGCAACCCGTATCATAGCTACCCATATGACATCAAAAGCCTCTACTTCCCCCACCGCAGCCACGCCCGCCGCATCAAAACAACCTCAAAAAGGTTTCAGCTACAGCCGCGATTTTTTTGAAGACCTGGTTGACACCGCGCTCAACCATGCCAAAAAGCTGGGCGCTACCGATGCAGCCGCCGAAGC
>JANPDQ010000370.1:0-2697 GCA_031431575.1 Polaromonas sp. | reverse complement strand
ACGCGTTTGCGGCCTGATGCCAGGCGCGGGTTCTTTTTCTTGGGTTTGGCGGTTGCCATAATTTAATTCCTTAATGTCCTCGGCCTAGGGTTGTAGAAGGCCGAAAAATGGTCTGCGGAAGATGCAAGCGAAGCCCACTATTATAGCGCCCCCACGGTCTTGCACTTCGTGTCGTTCCCTGCCTCCCGAGGGGGCCGCCCGCCTGTGGCCCGGCAAAGCCAGTTCCACGGCTCGAGCTTGAAAATGCGCATGCCGTCGCCAGTGGAGTTGTCTTTATAAGCAGGGGCCGCGGGACTGGCTTTGCCAGACCGCAGGCGCAGCGGCCCCCTTGGGGGCTGGAGCCTGCGGCTCCAAACCTGCTTGTGTAGGTTTGGACAGGCGACAGAAGCGAAGCCTGCGGCGAGCGGCGGCCTGCAAGGCCAGGGCGTTACGCGCAGCGAACAACCGTGGGGGCTCTATCACCCCCTAAACTCTAGGCGTGTCACTTTTTAAATCCGCTTCCACCGTATCCGCCCTCACACTCGTTTCACGCATCACGGGCTTGGCGCGTGAACTGTTGATAGCCGCAACCTTTGGCGCCAGCGCCATGACCGACGCTTTTAATGTGGCGTTTCGCATACCCAACCTGTTTCGCCGCTTGTTTGCCGAAGGGGCATTTAGCCAGGCTTTTGTGCCGGTGCTGGCGGCCAGCAAAACCCAAAACGGCGACGCGCAAACCAAACTCGTTATTGACCGGGTGGCTACGCTGCTCAGCTGGGCGCTGCTGCTCACGTGCGTGCTGGGCGTGGCCGGTGCGCCGTTTCTGGTGTACGCCATGGCCAGCGGCTTGAAGCAAGACCCGCGCGGTTTTGAAGCAGCGGTGTTCATGACGCGCTGGATGTTTCCGTACATTGGCTTTATGTCGCTGGTGGCGCTGTCGTCAGGCGTGCTCAACACCTGGCGACGGTTTGCTGTGCCAGCCGCCACGCCAGTGCTGCTGAATGTGGCGATGATTGCTGCCGCGTGGTTTGGCGCGCCGTGGCTTAAAACGCAAGGCATTGAGCCGATTTACGCGCTGGCTGCAGGCGTGATGATTGGCGGTGCATTGCAGTTGGCAGTACAGGTGCCAGCGCTGCTCAAACTCGGTTTATTGCCAAAAATATCATTAAATTGGACTGTAGCCAGGCAAGCGTGGGCGGACCCAGCTACTAAAAATATAGCAAAACTGATGCTGCCCGCGTTGCTGGGCGTCAGCGTTGCGCAAATCTCGCTGCTCATCAACACGCAAATCGCATCACACCTCACGCCCGGCAGCGTCAGCTGGCTAAGTTACGCCGACCGCCTGATGGAATTTCCCACCGCCATGCTGGGCGTGGCTATTGGCGTGGTGCTGATGCCCCAATTGGCGGCAGCCAAAGCAGCCAATGACGCTGCCAAATATTCAGGCATGCTGGACTGGGGATTGCGCATTGTGGTGCTGCTGGCCGTTCCGTGTGCTGCTGCGCTGCTGACGTTTTCTACGCCGCTGGTGGCAACGCTGTACCACTACGGAGCATTCACCGACCGTGACGTGGCGCAAACCACCACCGCGCTGATGGGCTACGGCGCAGGGCTGGTCGGGCTGGTGGCCATCAAGGTGCTGGCACCGGGCTTTTATGCCAGCCAAGATGTAAAAACGCCCGTGCAAATTGCAGTGGTGGTGCTGGTCCTCACGCAAATTTTGAACGTGGTGCTGGTGCCGTACTTTGCGCACGCGGGGCTGGCGCTGGCTATTGGCATTGGCGCACTGGTCAATGCGCTGTGCCTGCTGGTCGGGCTACTTCGGCGGGGCAGTTACCAACCAGCACCGGGCTGGGGCGTGTTTACCCTGCGCGTGATTGCGGCAACCGCGCTTTTGGCGGTATTTTTAATGTACGCATCGAACGCCGTGAGCTGGGTGGGCCTTAAAACCGCAGTTTTACAACGAATTGGGCTGCTAGCGCTCGTAATATGCGCGGGAGCAGCTATTTATTTTATAGCGCTGTGGGTTTCAGGTTTAAAACTCAAGCAATTGATGCGCAGGTAAGCGGTACTGGTTTTGCGCAGGGTGACTTCAAGCGTAAATTATGAGAAAGTAGACGTATGGCTTTAAATCTTGAAGTTCCTTCTGCATTGCAGTACTTTGCGAGCCTGGTTGAAAGTGACAAGCACTTCCCGTTGCTTGAAGCCGCCATCAGTCTGGCGCAAGACGAATACCCCGAGCTGGATGTGCAGCAAGTGTTGGGCGATGTGGACCAGTTGCAGGCGCGCCTGAAACGTCGCTTGCCGGCCGATGCATCAGCCCTGCAAAAACTGCGGCTGCTCAACCAGTTTTTCTTTCGGGACTTGAACTTTGGTGGCAACGTCAACGACTATTACGATCCCGACAACAGCTACCTGAACGCAGTGCTTAAAACCCGGCGCGGCATACCGATCAGCCTGGCCGTGCTGTGGCTGGAGCTTGCCAATGGCTTGGGGCTGAATGCGCGCGGCGTGGCGTTTCCCGGCCACTTCATGGTCAAGGTTAATTTGCCAAAAGGTCAGGTAGTGATTGACCCCTTCAGCGGCCAGTCGCTTAGCCGTGAAGAGTTGTCAGAGCGGCTGGAGCCATTTCGCCAACTGCGCAATGGCCAAGACCCGTCAGACACGCCGATTGGCATGTACCTGCAGTCAACACCACCGCGCGAAATCATCAGCCGC
>JANPDQ010000369.1:0-2178 GCA_031431575.1 Polaromonas sp. | reverse complement strand
ACCGATGTCCAGCAACCAAAAATAACCGCGACTTTGTCTTGGGTCATCAGCTGCTTGGTTTTTTCAGCAAACAGTGGCCAGTTTGAGGCTGGATCAACAATCACAGGCTCCAGCTTTTTGCCCATAACGCCGCCTTTGGCATTGATCTCGTCAATCGCCATCAATACCGTGTCTTTCAACACGGTTTCAGAAATTGCCATGGTGCCAGACAAGCTGTGCAAAATACCAACTTTGATCGTGTTTCCAGCTTGTGCAAATGCGACGCCCGGCAGTGCAAGGCCCAGCGCGATAGATGCAGAAAGCGACTTGAGTGTGCCGCGACGGTTCATGTGTGTGCTCCCGATTAGTTTGATTAGATTTGGATTGAAAAATGACTTGGTTTGACAACTCTCGCCACCGCATCACCGTTCGCAAGTCCTGTGCCAGAGTGCAACGGCCTCAGTTCGCCGCAGAGCGTAGGCGCAGTTCTACACACTGAAAAGTTCGCATTGTTTTGGCGCATTGAATTTTTTGAAGCAATAGCGTCGCCTATTTTCAGCACCAAGATAAAGCGCCGCACCAAAAGAAGGCGTCAAACCAACGTTTTAGCAGCCCCCCGACTTAGGCACAATCGTTGCTGATTGACGCGACACCCACTGCAGCCGCCCTGAACCCACTCCAAACCTCACAGTAAGTAAACGACATGGAACTCACCCCACGCGAGAAAGACAAGCTGCTGATTTTTACCGCCAGCCTGCTGGCCGAACGCCGCATGGCGCGGGGCTTAAAGCTCAACTACCCCGAGGCGATGGCGCTGATCAGCGCGGCAGTAATGGAAGGCGCGCGTGACGGAAAAACCGTGGCAGAGCTAATGAGCTATGGCCGAAGCGTGTTGACGCGCGCTGACGTGATGGACGGAATCGCAGACATGATTCCAGACATCCAGGTGGAAGCCACATTTCCCGACGGCACCAAGCTGGTGACTGTGCACCAACCGATCGTTTAAACCGGGCACCTTATGAAACCCAAAATTACTGGTACTTTTACTACTAAATTAATAGCTGCTTGCGCCCTGATAATGGGCGCTGGAACCGCTTTTTCTCATGAAAATCACGGTTTGGAGGGGGCCCATTGGCACGCCACAGATACATTGGGCTTTGTGGTGGTGGCTGCCCTGGCGGCGGCGGCCCTATGGCTTTCACGCAAGTAAGGAGCTGCCATGACACCAGGCGAGCTGATCATCGATGGCCCTGACCACGTTTTAAATGCTGGTCGGCGCACTGCCGTGGTGGTGGTGCGAAACACTTCCGACAGGCCCATTCAGGTGGGCTCGCATTACCACTTTGCTGAAACCAATGCCGCGCTGGGCTTTGAGCGCGATGCCGCACGTGGCATGCGGCTGAACATCGCATCGGGCACAGCGGTGCGTTTTGAGTCGGGCCAGCAGCGCACGGTGGAGCTTGTGGACTTTGCAGGTGAGCGCAAGGTTTATGGCTTTCGTGGCCTTGAAAACGGACCAATCGACAAGCGTGTCGAGGGGCCAATTTAATGGCAACCATCGGCAGGCGCGCCTACGCCGAAATGTTTGGCCCCACAGTGGGCGACCGCCTTCGGTTGGCCGATACAGACCTGATGATTGAAGTCGAAGCCGACTACACCCTGCGCGCCGGAAGCTATGGCGAAGAAGTCAAATTTGGCGGCGGTAAAACCATTCGCGATGGCATGGCGCAGTCGCAGCGCACCAATTCTGAAGGGGCTGTTGATACCGTGATGTCCAACGCCCTCATCATCGACCACTGGGGCATCGTCAAAGCCGACATTGGTTTGAAGGGCGGCCGCATTGCAGCAATTGGCAAAGCCGGCAACCCCGATGTGCAACCGGGAGTTGACATCATCATTGGCCCGGGCACTGAAGTTATCAGCTGCGAAGGCATGATCGTTACCGCTGGCGGCATTGACTCGCACATTCACTTTATTTGCCCGCAGCAAATTGAAGAAGCCCTGGCCAGCGGCATCACCACCATGATGGGCGGCGGCACCGGCCCGGCCACTGGCACTTTTGCCACCACCTGCACACCCGGCCCGTGGAACATTGAGCGCATGCTGCAAGCAGCCGATGGCTTTGCCATGAACCTTGGCTTTTTTGGCAAAGGCAACGCCAGCCTGCCCGCTGCGCTGCATGAGCAAATCAACGCGGGC
>JANPDQ010000368.1:0-11314 GCA_031431575.1 Polaromonas sp. | reverse complement strand
GCAATCGGTGGCTGCCATGCGGCTGATAGCTTGGACATCGTGGTCTCCAATTCATGTGAGATGTGTTGGTCTGCCCCGACTATAGGGCGAGTACGGTGCGCGCTACTTCCGTCTGGCGCAGATGCACTCTGCGCAAGGCCTGAAGCACCTGCAGCAGGCAGATGGTGTGTCACTGCCGTGGGTGCGAGTCGACTGATCGTTGACGCACAGATGCGGCAATCAAGAAACATTTGGCGACAAATTTAGACGGGTGTTGCCGTTTGGAGCCTCGCAATATAAATATTAAGCGCTAATTTAGTTGCTAGAAAAGTGTTTTTCAACGCATTCACTGTCAGTTCTGACAGGGGGTGTGACGTGTCGAAGTGTGCATGCGCATTCAATATGGATTCAATCAATTTTCCAAGGAATTTCACCGTGCAACTACTCGAACAGAAAACATCTTCTACCATCAAGCCGTCTAAAAATCCCGCGCTGGGTAACAACCTTTCGGCCAGAATCGCCCGCGATTTCACACCACGCTGGGACAATCAATGGGGCGGCAAGTTCATGCTGCATGGAATAACGCCGGGGCCAAACGCGATCCGTTTGGACGGCAACGATTACTTGGGTATTACTGGCCATCCGGAAATCGTTCAGGCGCAAGTAGAGGCGCTGCGTAAAGATCAGGAGTTCGTTGTTCAGTCGGGCGTGTTTCACCTCAATCAACATCCCACCCGTTCTCTGGAGACTGCCTTAGCCGCTTGGGTTGGAAAGGATGACGGGTTTATTTGCCAGTCTGGTTACTCAGCCAATGTTGGGTTGCTGCAGGCGATTGCGGATACGAACACGCCGGTGTATTTGGACACCCTTGCGCATGCCTCACTGTGGGAGGGCGCGCATGCAGCGCGTGCGCCATCTTTCGCATTTCGCCATAACGACCCTGCGCACCTCGCACGCATGATCGCCAAAAATGGCCCGGGTATCGTAGTTGTCGATTCTGTGTACAGCACCACAGGCGCTCTATGTCCTCTGGAAGAAATAGTGGATGTTGCAGAACAGGGGGGCTGCATGATCTTGGTCGACGAGTCGCACTCGCTAGGCACCCATGGACCGGGCGGCGCGGGTCTTTGTGCTGCGCTGGGCTTGTCGGATCGAGTGCACTTCATCACTGCCAGTTTGGCAAAGGCATTTGCAGGGCGTGCCGGATTCTTTACGGCGCCAGCACATATGCGTTACTACATCCTGTGTTCGAGTTTTCCCAACATTTTTAGCTCGAGCCTGCTGCCTTACGAAATCGCCGGGCTGGCCGCCACGCTGGCGCTAATTCAGAAAAGCGATGCTGCACGCGCACGACTGAATTCGCACACGCGGCGCTTGCGAGACAGCCTTAGTGACTTGGGCTATCCGATACACCAAGGCAGCCAGCAGATCATTGCGCTCGAAGTTGGACTGGAATCGGAAACAATGCAACTGCGTGATCGCCTTGAAGAGCGCAATGTTTTTTCTTCGATGTTTTGCGCCCCGGCGACCAGTAGCAAGCGTGCCATGATGCGCATGACACTCAATGCCGGTTTGATGGACTCGGAACTAGACCATGTAGAAGCTGCGGCTCGTGAAGTCGCGCAAATCGTCAAGCCGTGGGACTGGCCCATCGCGCGGCGTGCTCGTGCGGGGCAGGGTTTGAGCTAACTCTGTATCGGCCGATGGCTATGGCTTGCGATGAAGTCTTGGTAGCTGTCAGAGGTCTCAGGCCAAAACGCTTTGTGGACATCAAACAGCGCTGCATGCAGCCGCGCGGTTTCCGGGCCCATAACGAACGCATCCTGCAGTCTTGCTTTTTGGCCTGTGCCAAGTGCCAGTTGCAGTTCAGCATCAATGAGTTGCCTACCCAAACGTACATGCTGCACCGCCTCGGCGGTGCAGCCTTGCGACTCCGCGATTTCTGCCAGTTCCCCTAGCCGGTCAACAGGCTCCAATTGCAGCCATTTCACCTTGGCGGTGTTGTCCAGGGCAAGTACACCGAAGGGAACCCCGATAACGACATGCTCCACCCAATTTTGCTCTGCGGTCAGTTTTTCAAGGGCCACTGCAATCGTGGGCTCACTAAGCAGCGCGCTCTGCTCGCGTGACAAGGTGGCGCGCCAGGTTTGCTCATGTCTTGCATCTGGTTTGTGCAGCAGGCTCTGGATTGCAGTGGTCAGCCGCAGCCGGATTTCTGGTGTCTGCTTAGGGATGAACTGCTGGATGGACCCACTGTTAAACGCCGACACCGCAAGCTGCTCATCAGCCCGACCGGTCAACAAAATACGGGCCCCCGGCCACTGCGTGAGTTCACTCAGCACCTTGAGGCCACTCATCGCAGGCATCGAATAGTCCACCACAAACACCCGGGCCAGCGAGAACCGTAAGCTGTTATCGCGCCAGTAGGCAAGAATCTGCGGAATCAACGATGTACCTTCGCGCCAGCGGTTGATGATCTCTTGCTGTTTCCACATGTCCAACTCTACCGATGCGCTTTCGCCCAAAAGCATTTCAATGCATGCGATCGGCCGGATCATCAGGCGGACATACCAGTTCTTCGGCATGACATCAGCCAACATTTCAAGGTAGTCGAGGTCGTCATCCAGAAAAACGACTGCGCCGGGACGACGGTAAAGCGGGAAAGTCATGGGCTGTGGTGCTGAGATTAGTTGTGCGAGTTGTGCTCGTTGGTCATTTTGCGATGGGCAACTCAATCACGAAGGTTGCCCCGACGGCAAACCTGGACTTCACCGTGATAGTGCCACCAGCACTTTGTACCACCTGCTGGCAAAACGCCAAACCCAGCCCGTGGCCGGTGTCTTTATTACTTGAGAAAAAGGGCTCAAAAATTTGTGGCAACGCTTCGGGCTTGACTCCCATTCCGTCATCTTCGACAGTAATCTTGCCGTAATTTTTGTTTGAACTGATTTCTATGCGCAACGCGCCCGGCGCGTAGCGCGAATCGGCGGCCATCAGTGAGTGAAATGCATTTTTAATCAAGTTGTCCAGAACCTGTGAAAACTGCCTTGAGGACGATCTGAAATTGAAATCCTCGTGAACCTTAACCCGCACGCAGTGCTCTTGACGACTGGCAGCGTACGGGTAATTGGCGACAACATCTGCGACCAAACGGGAGGCGCAAACCAGTTCCGTATGGCGCGGCAATTGCCGCAATTTGGCGTTGGCAATTTGTGTGTCAATCTGGTGGTTCATGTTGCGCACCAAGCGGTTCAGGCGCGCCGCCAGTTTTTCGATTTGTGGTGCTGTGGGGTTGCTCGGGTATCGCTTGACCTCCATTTGCATTGCATCCCCGAGAAGCGCTGCGGTCGACAACGGTGTCCGTAGCTCATGGGCCATGATGCCAATAGTTGCAAGCGTATGGGACAGATGGGTTCGCCGCAGATTGGCCGAAGACAGATTGAGTATCAGCGCAATAGACGAGGCAAACGCAAACACAACCGCATGTACAGCTTCTTGCCCTTGTGGGAACGGCGCTACTGTTGGCCCCACTAGTGTGAACATTACCAAAGACAAAAGAAAGCCATTGATGGTGCCAAGCGTTGCCAGCCGCCAGTCGGTTACCAGGTAGTAGATCAACACCATAGCAGCGGTGCTGGCCAGCCATACCGGGCTTGCGCTGTTGCACAAATACATCCAGCTAAAAAAGACTGGCAATTCAAGCCAGAATACGATGCTGAAAACGCGCTGGGCCAAAAGACTTTCGGGATCATGGTTGACCTGGCGGAGCATCAAGCTCAAGCCCAAAACGCTTGCAATGGAGCGCAATACCAAATTTTCGTAGGGCTGTGGCAGCCAGACCGACCAGATCCAGGCAAAGACGGCATTGCCCGCAAAAAGGGACAGCCCCAGCCACCATAGTCTGCGTGAGGAAGGATGCAAAATAGGCTCAAGCGGCGCGTTGATAACTTCTTCCCGCAACCACTGCAGCTTGGGTTTCAAACCAAACCGAAATTTAGAGATCACCGTGAGCAATTTATACGCCTCGATCTTGCGGAGCCAACTCAGGCGCCTTGGTGTTTTTTTCGTTTCCCATCCGTCCATTGTCCTTGTTCTTTCTAAACGAAATCGATGCAACTACCTGCTAACTTTGACAGTGTGAACGCTGACGCTGTGGTCAACGATTGGCTTTGCGGCCTGCGTGAATTTTCTGTTGAAGCCCTGATGGTTCTTGGCCCTGACCCGTTTGGCGGACAAGACGATCGGCTGGTGCTGGCGCTGCACCCTCCGCGCTTGCTGGACGCTGCCGAGGCGCTGGCTGAGAGCCGCGACTTCGGTGCGCCCTGGAGAGACTCAGACGCGCCCTTGGTGGCGTGGCAAGACATTTCAAAAACCGCGTTTGAGAACATGAGCCGATGGCGCAGACTGTGGCTGGCGCATGGCTACCAAAGCGTGGTGCGCATCGCCTTTCCACTTGCGGTGGGCCGCGCGTTTGAGTGCTATTTGTTCAGTCCCCGCCAGTGGGTTGACCGCAGTGAAGCGGCGCTTCTGGCCTGGTCGGCGCTGAATATCTGGCCACTGCTCAAACGCGCACTGGCTGAAGCGCGTAACCCACTGAGCCCACGCGAGCTTGAGTGCTTGCAACTGGCGTTTCGAGGCCTGACCGCTCGGGAAAGTGGCGAGCATCTTTTTTGCAGTGAGCGAACGGTCAATTTTCACTTGGCGAACGCCATGAGTCGGCTCAAGGTCGACAACAAGCTGGCGGCCATACAACGTGCTTGCTGGTTTGGACTGATCTGATCAGCACCGTAGGCGCAGCTTGCGGCGGTTTAAACCTGTTCATAATCTACCCGCATGACTTTCCTAGCGCTTGATGTTGGCAACACCCGCCTGAAATGGGCCCAATACGCCTCGCACGCCCGGGGCGCAGCGCTGCTGGCGCACGGCGCTGTATTTTTAGAAAATATAGACAAACTGGCTGAGGGCGAGTGGCGCGATCTTGCCGCGCCGGAGCATATATTGGGCTGCATCGTGGCTGGCGACGCAATCCGCCGCCGGGTGGTCGAACAGCTTGATTTGTGGGATACGGTTGCAAGCTGGGTCGTCTCCAGCCCGGCCGAGGCCGGCTTAACCAACGGATACGATTTTCCCGCGCGTTTGGGTGCCGACCGATGGGTGGCAATGATTGGTGCACGCCACCGTGTTTTAGCCAGCGGGCGGGTCAAGCCCTGCATCGTGGTGATGGTCGGCACGGCCGTTACGGTGGAGGCGATTGACGATGCCGGCCGATTTTTAGGCGGCATTATTTTGCCGGGCCACGGCATCATGCTGCGCGCACTTGAATCGGGCACTGCGGGCCTGCACGTGCCTACTGGTGAAGTGCAAGACTTTCCAACCAATACGAGCGATGCACTGACCAGCGGAGGCACTTTTGCCATTGCCGGGGCCGTGCAGCGCATGGCTGACAACCTGGCCAAACGCTGCGGGCAAACGCCAGTGTGCATCATGACGGGCGGCGCTGGCTGGAAGATGGCGCCAAGCATGTCGATTGAAGTTGAGTTGGTTGAAAGCCTGATATTTGATGGGCTGCTGGAGATTGCGCAGCAGCGGTGGGCGCAAGCCCCGGCGACGGTTGTGCCTTAATGTGCTATTAAATAAATAGCTGCTTGCGCCCGTATTAATTGGGCTATAGGCCTAAATTGTGTATATTTTGGACGTTATCAGTCACTTAGAAGGTGTCTTACGGCTTGCCGGAGCTCTTTGATATGAACCGAGCTAACCGAGTCTGACTGATTCGCCATGCTGCTCACCGCATCAATGGTGGCGGCCAGCTGCTGGCCATTGGCAATGTCCTCTATGTCTTTTAGAACCGACGTTGCGTACGCGGGCAAGTAGGTCAAAACAAAGGTGGCAATGCTTTCTTTGGCAACGCTCAACTTTTCTGCGCGCCTTACTTCATGTTCTGGGCTGGCCGCCTGCTGTGGCGCGAGTTGCGCTGGAATGGTGCGGTCATCGTGCTCAGGTACCGCTGATAAATAACTGGAGCGCTGCAGTGGATTCGAGTCGCTAAACCCAGAATTTGATCGCTCTGACGACAATCGAATCAAATCCTGATTGAGCAGCGCGTCAATCAGCTCGATAGAGCAGCCCGACGCGTCCATGCTGCGGCTCAGGGTTATCAGCGGCGTCTTGCCGTCAATCAGCCGGAGCAGGTTTTTTTGCGGGGTTGGCAGGCTGCAGTGGGGGTCAAACGCGGTCGCGCGGCCCAAGTTGGTTTTTGAAAAAATCATAAAAGTGCAGACTGTACAAACATGAAGCTTTGGTAAGAGATTGGCTTTGCAGCCACATCGGAATTCAATTCCTTTGCCGACTGAAGACCTTACCTGTGGTTACAAGGCAGTACAAGCGGGTTCTCTGCAAGACTGTTTTGCGTTCTGAAAACAACGCAAATTGTGTCGGTTGTGTTAAAAATCACATTTTTCTCTAATCTTTAAGCTGGTGAGACTTGCAAAATCAGATAGCTGCTGAGCGTTTTGCTGACAGGAACTCTAGACGTCATTAGCTGCCGGCACTCGCTTGTGCGCGTCAAATAGATGGGTCCTTGAGGAGTTTTTAGTCAACCTCAAATGACCATCGCTATCGCTATCGCATGCTTTCCCCAAAAAAAGACAATCCGACCAGCCACGATCTGCATGCTTTTACAGGTCTGGACGTAACACGAGCGCTGTATTTTTCAGTCGTCGCTAACAAAAACAGTATCACGCTGGCGGCTCAACTTCTTGGCGTCAGCGCCAGCACCGTCAGTCGCAAGCTCGATGATTTGGAAGAAAGAATCGGCGTGCGTCTGCTTGACCGGGACACCCGCAATTTGCGATTAACCGAGGCTGGCGAGTCGTATTTGCATTACGTGAACAAAGCCACTGCTGCGCTCGATGCGGGCCGCCAGACCATGGAGCGGTACAGCGTTGACATGAAAGGGCGGCTGCGAGTAGTGTGCCCGCCAGCCATAGGGCAGCTTTTTATGGCGGATCTGGCGATTGCTTTTGGTAGGGCGCATCCTTTTTTGCACGTATCCCTGAAGCTCGATGCAAAACCCTTTTCGCTTGCCGACAACGATTTTGACGTGGGCCTGTGCCTGGGGATGCCCGACGAAGACCGCGCGGTCGTCTCAAAATTGGGTGAGTTCACGCGCGGCTTCGTTGCTACCAGTTACTTTTTGCAGACATACGGAACCCCCACGAGCATGCAAAGTCTTGCTGCCCTGCCGATTTGCGATGTCTCTTACGAACACTATCTGCATGCCCAGATGGCGTTGACCAACACTGACGGTGCGGTGACGTATGTGCCGATCAAGCTGGCCACAAACGACCCACGGGTTGGACTGAGCGCAGTGCTCAGTGGTGAGATGGTTGGCCGAATGAAGCACATTTATTGTGCAGACGAGTTGCTAAGTGGACGCCTTCAGAGTGTCATGCCGGAGCTAAACAACACCCAATCGCTGTACACGGTGGTGTCTTCCCGCAAAGGAAAACCCCGCAAAGTGCAAATGTTCGTTGATTTTTTGCAGGCAAACTTAGTGCCGCGTTTGCGAACGCTTGAGCAGCAGCTCGCGCCATTCGATTAGAGCGTTTTGCATCGGTGCATCGGTGCATCGGTGCACAGGTCAAATCGAGACACCAAACTCGGACGAAATGCTCTGAATGCGCTGGCGGTCGCGGGGTTTGGCAGTTAACAAGCCTCTGACCGAATCGCTTTGGCGCTCTCCTTGCTCTCTTGGCGGCGACTCTTGAGTAGTGCTTGAAGCCGCCAGTTGCGATGTACCGCTTTTTTTACGCGTCAGGATCCAAACGATTGGCAGTCCGGCTGCGTCCACGCTCGAAAACATGTGAACCCGAACATCAACACCTCCAATAGCCTGAGGCGCGTTACTAATTAAAAAGCGATGGTCAAGCACCTTGTTCAATACGCCGTTTCCCGCCATGGCCGCTTTAAAGCGCCCGTGGAATGTGGCGCTCCCAGCGCTGGGCGCGACTTGTGTAAAAAAGCACTTTCCCAGCGCATCTGCGGCCCGTATGCCCAGCAGGGCGGACGCAGCGACGTTGAGCTCCAAGATGCGCCCCGCTTTGTTGACTTTGACGCAGCCATACGGTTGGTGGTCTAAAGCGGACCGTGTGGGCTGGTTTGCAGCAAGGTTGGTGTGGCTGGCAGGCGTGGTGAAATTCATGGGCTGACCAAAAACAGGTTGGCGTTTGCATCGGAACTTGCAGCGTGGCATTTGGGTTAGTTGGCCCCGGCTGGCGGACCCAAACTTAACCGTGACCACGCCAATCGAGCCGTAGCAACATAGAAAAAAGCTCGCTTACAGCTTAGATTGAAACTACCTGTTTCATGATGAACTTCACCTGCATTTGCATGCAAAGCAGTTTTGCGCAAATCGGTATTGCAACGTGCAGCGAAATCTGAAGCTTTTTAAACTGCAGCTCGCGTGTTGTTCAGTGCGACAAGGCGCAGCTCAATCGCCCCAGGGCAGCATCAAGGTGACGATGGACAGCTTGGCAAACTCGGGCACAAATTCGTCAATGATTTTTTGCGGATCGGGGCACAGCAGGCTGTCGGTAATCACGCCAAACTGCACGCCGCCGCCATAGCTCAAAATCGACACGCCCAGGCCAACGTCGCCTGACTGTGGCACCCAAAACATGCTTTGCTCCAGCGTGCTGCCGCAAAACTTGAGTTTTTCGCGCGGGCCGGGCACGTTGGTCATCACCGCGGTGGTTTTTTTGGCAAAGATGTTGAGCATCATGTCTTGCGCAGGCTTGATCAGCAGCCCAGCCACAGCCAGCAAACTGAACGCCAACAGCGGCTGGTAGCTGCCTTTGAGCGCTGCCATGCGTCTGCGCACTTCGTACACCCGCTCAATCGGGTTTTCAACGCCAATTGGTAGCACCAGCGGCACCAGGCCAAAGCGGTTACCCAGCTTGTAGGCTTGGTCGAGTGGGCGCAAGTTGACGGGAACCATTGCGCGAATTTCTTGCCCGCTCACGTCGTCGCCATGCGACTTCAAATATTCGCCCAGCGCACCGGCCACGCAGCTTAGCAGTACGTCGTTAATCGAGCAGTTCAAAGCCTTGCCAACGGCCTTGACTTCTTCCAACGGAATTGGCTGGCACCACGCAACTTTTTTGCTGCCGCCCGGCTTGCCTTTTAGCCGCGTTGGCGAGTCGTTGGGCATGAGCGCCAGCGCGGCCGAATCTTTGATAACTTGCAGCATGACTTTGGCCATGTCCAGTGAGTTGGATGCGCCTTTTTCCATCCCCTTTTTCGGGTCGCCCAGCATGCCTAACGAGCGTGCTGCGCCTTCGCCCACTGCGCCCAGGGCCTTCACGGTCAGGTCAGTGAAGGGTTTAAGCAGCGTGTCAGCTATCCAGTCTTCCGCGCCGTTGGCAACAGCTTCCTTTTTGCGGCGCTCAGGCGGAGCCGAGCCACCATCAACCAGCGACATCGTCACTGAAATGAGTGCAATTCCGTCGGCAATACAGTGGTGAATACGCACGATCAGCGCGCTGCCTTTGACGCCATCCGGGCCAACGTAGTCTTCAACCAAATGCATTTGCCACAGCGGGCGCTTGGGGTCGAGCTTTTGGGTGGCCAGCACCGCTACCCGGTCTTGCAGTGCGCTTTGCTGGTCGTGCCCGGCGGGGGCTTTGGGAAGAGTTTCTACCAGCACGTGGTTCGCAATGTCAAATTTGCGGTCATTCACCCAGGTTGCGCCTGCGGTGTCTTCTATTACACGCTGCTTGAATCGGCTGTACTTCAGCAGGGTGCCTTCCAGGCGCTCACAAACTGCTGCGTGCTTGATGCCAGGAGCCAACTGCCACACCCCAATAATCATCATCAAATTAGCGTCGCAGTCCATGCGCAGCCAGGCGGTGTCGACCTTGGTCATGCGCTCACCGTTCAGGCCGAGTGTGCCGGCCACTGCGCGCTTGACGTTTTTTTGAACCTTTGCGGCCACATCGCTGGCCATGTCTTGCGCCACTGTTTTGCCATTTTTAATGCGCCCTGCGGTCGCTTGCGTGCGGGTAACCATTCAGCTCTTCTCCGGTGTTCTGCCCCAAGTCGGGTTATCCAGCTATTTTGCAGGCAATAGGGTGGCTAAGATACTGGGCAGTTACCCCAGTTAAATCCGGTAAACCCAGTATTTAGCCCAAGCACTTTGCAGGGCCGTACTTTTAAAAAAGGAACTACTTCTATGTCAGAACTCAACGCCGCTTTTGACAAAGCCATGGCAGACTCAAAAAACCTCACCGAGCGGCCCGACAACGCCACGCTGCTCAAGATTTACGCGTTGTACAAACAGGGCAGCACGGGTGACAACGAAGAAAAAAAGCCTGGTTTTGGTGACATGGTGGCACGCGCCAAGTGGGACGCGTGGGCCAAGCTGAAGGGCACAACCCAAGACGATGCCAAGCAGCAGTACATTGACTTGATCACTGAGTTGAGCTGAGCTGAGCTAAGTCCCCCGGCGGTCACCTGAAGCGTAATTTTAGTGTTAAATCAGCCTCTAGCGCAATGAATATAGGCGAAAGCAGCTACTAATAACATAGCAAAACTGCTCTATCGCTTCGCGGCACTTCTAGACTGCTTTCTGCACCTTTTTACCGCGCGTTGTGTGGTGAATGCGGGCGCCAATGCTCCGGGTTCAGCCAGTTGGCGCGTTGATTTAATCGGCTGCGCCTTGCACAATGCCTTTGGTCTTAAGGCTTGCAATCTGCTCGTCACTCAAGCCCATGCCGCGCAGAACAGCGTCGGTGTCTTGGCCCAGCGTGGGTGCGTTGCGGTAGTGGCTTCCGGGTGTCAATGACAACTTTGGAACGATTCCTGGCACCGCCAGCGTGCTGCCATCGGCCATGGCCATGCGCTCAACCATGCCGCGCGCCTGGTAATGCGGGTCGCTGGCGATGTCGGCAATCGTATAAATACGACCTGCCGGTACCGATGCACTGTCGAGTGCAGAAAGCACATCGGCTACGCTGCGCTGCGCCGTCCACTGGCCAAGGGCCGCGTCGATCTCTTCTACCCTAGCTGCGCGGCCTGCGTTGTCTTTGAGGGCGGGATCGTTGCCCAAATCTTCCCGGTCAATGGTTTTCATTAGCCGTTTGTAAATACTGTCGCCATTGCCTGCAATCAACGCATATCCGCCGTCTTTGCAAAGGTAAGCATTGCTTGGCGCAATGCCCGGCAGCGCACTGCCGCCGGGCTGGCGCACGGCAGCAAAAGCATCGTATTCCGGCAGCAGGCTTTCCATGCAGTTAAATACTGCTTCGTACAGCGCCACGTCGATGATTTGGCCGCG
>JANPDQ010000367.1:0-3064 GCA_031431575.1 Polaromonas sp. | reverse complement strand
GCGGCGGCTGTTTTGTATTGCGCAGCCAGCTGGGTGATAGTGCTCAGCCGCTGGTCGTTGCTGGGGTGGGAGGCCAGCCAGGTGTTTTGCTCTGGCGCAGGCCTGCCTTGTGCTCTGGCCAGGTCCGCAGCAAAGCGCTCCTGGTTTTTAAGCACGTTGATCACATCAATCATGTTGCGCGGATCAAAACTGATGCGGGTTAAATATTCGGCACCCAGCCCATCGGCCTGCAGCTCTTGCTCTCGGCCGTATTTCGACACGTACCCGGCGGCGGCGGTTTGTGAAATATCACTCGCCATTTGGCCAGCGCCGCTGACGCCTTTGGCCTCCAGCACCGCGCCCAGCACGCTGGCAGCCAGCACGCCCAGCCCGGCGTTTTGCTGGCGCGTGGCGCGCTGCGCACCGTGGCGTGCCGTGACGTGGCCAATTTCATGGCCAATCACGCCAGCCAAATCAGCCTCACTTTCAAGGTACACCATCAGGCCGCGTGTGATGTACACGTAGCCGCCCGGCAGCGCGAAAGCATTGATGTCGGGGCTGTCGAGTGCGGTAAATGTCCACTGCAAATTGGCGCGCTGCGACTGCTTTGCCAGGCGTTGGCCAACGTCATTGACATAGGCCTGGACCGCCGGGTTCTTGATAACTCCGTACTCTTGCAGTACTTGAGCGTGGGCTTTTTTGCCCTCGACAATTTCGTCTGCCTCGCTCATGACACTGCGTTCGGTTTTGCCCGTGACCGGGTTGACAACGTTGGTGCCGCACGATGCCAGTGTGCAAGTCAAAACTACAGCGGCGGCAAGCTTTGAAGGAAAAGACAACATAGCTACTTTCGTTGATTTGACGGACTAACTTCCCAGGCTTTTGCGAAGCCAGTCGCTGAACGCAGCACATTCCCAACGCTCCATGGTGCCGGTGCGCCAGCACAGGTAATGAGCATGCACAGATGCAATGTTAGTGGTAAACGCTGCCTGGCTGCCCAGCCGCACCAACGCGCCGCTGTCAAGCCACGGCGCGCCCAGCTTAAGGCGAATCAGCCCGATTCCCATGCCCGCCGCTGCTGCATCGCACATCAGGCCAATGTCATTAAATTGCGAGCCATCTACCGGTTCCGGCCAGTCCAGCTGGTTGGCGGCAAACCAGTTGCGCCAGGGCTCCAGCGGCGAGCGCAGCAGACTCATGCCTTCAACATCGCTTGCTGTGTCAAACGGGCCATACTCGCGCACGAAAGCAGGAGACGCCAGCGGCGTAACCTCGTCTTGCATCAAACAAACATGCTCCACGTCGGAATAGCGCCCGGTGCCAAAACGCACCATCAAATCGGCGTCTTCACCGACCACATCCAGCAGCGGAATCGACACCTGCAGCGTCAAGTCAATTTCGGGGTAGGCCTGGGTGAACTGGCGCAGGCGCGGAATCAATACGGAGCGGGCAAAAGTTGGCGTGACAGCGAGGCGCAACTTGCGTTTGCCGGGGTTGACGCTTTGGCCCGCTGCACCCGGAAATTTTTGCAGCGTAGCCAGACCTTCACGCACATGCGCCAGGTATTCAATGCCCTCAGTGGTCAATGAAAAATCAGCCCGGCCAAACAGCTTGGTGCCAATGATCTGCTCCAGCTGCTTGACCCGGTGGCTGACCGCGCTGGGCGTGACGCACAACTCTTCGGCAGCCTGCGTGACGCTGCGCAAACGGGCCAATGTCTCAAACGTCAGCAAGCACTGGATTGGGGGGATGCGGGCTTGGCTCATGGCTAAGTATCGCGCGGCTCAGTGGCTACGCGCCCGATGCGGTCGGAACAGTCCGAGTAAAGCGCTTAAAAGCATGCCGAGGCCCGCCAGCCAGGTCACGTTGCGCCAAAAAACGGGTGCTGTCCGAAGGATATTGACATCGTCGACAAAAATCGTTTCGCAGGCGCCGTTTCCGGTGTCGGTTCGTACTGTGCTGGTGCCGCGCGAAAAATTCTGGCCCGCCTGGTGTTTGTAGCTTGCGAGCTGGCCGGTGATATGAATTTGGTCGCCGATGCGCACGTTGCGCAGCTTCTTGGCCAAACGCGCGTCGTCCGTCAGAATGTGATTGTTGGAGATTTTGTTGGCATCAAAAGCGCGCCAGGCTTCATCGCTGGAAGTTTGCCAATTACAGGTCCATTGGCCGCTTGAAAATGAAAGCTTCTGGTATGCACCGCCCAGCGCGTTACTGCCCCACACCACGCACAAGTCTGTGACGTTTAAGTTGTCGTTGGTAGCGGCATGGACGTAGTCCCACCAGGTGTCGGCGTTGTGCTTGCTGACGACCATGCCGTAGATTTCATAGCGGTGCGATGGCTCGATGGTGTAAGTAACGCCACCCACAGCCTTGGTGAACGCCGGTTGCGCAACGCTTTGCTGGCGGGGCTCGTCGCTGAGCTCGGCGCGCAGCGCTTTGACATCTGGCAAGGCGGTGTAGTTGTAAAGCCCCGCTGCAAGCAGGGCGGTGCATACAGCGAAGGAGAGTTTAAGCACGGGTGATTCTCAAGAAGCCCGGGCTGGTTTATTTGAATATTACCGTCTTGTGGCCGTTCAGCAGCACGCGGTGCTCGCTGTGCCATTTCACGGCTCTTGCCAGCACGCGGCTTTCGGTGTCTTTGCCGCGCGCGGTGAGGTTTTCAGGCGTTTCTTTGTGGTCAACGTGGGTGACATCTTGCTCAATGATGGGGCCCTCGTCCAGATCGGTGGTGACGTAATGGGCAGTTGCACCGATTACTTTTACACCGCGCTCATGCGCCTGGTGGTATGGCTTGGCACCCTTAAAACTTGGCAACATGCTGTGGTGAATATTGATGGCGCGGCCCGCCAGGCTGGCACACAAATCATTGCTGAGGACTTGCATGTACCTGGCCAGCACCACCAACTCAGCGCCTTCGGCTTCGATGATGTCAAGCTGCTTGGCTTCTGCCTGGGCTTTGGTTGCGGCGGTGACGGCAATGTGGTGAAACGGCACGTTGTAGCTGGCCGCCAGCTGGTAAAAATCGCGGTGGTTGCTGATGATGGCGCGCACGTCAATTGGCAGCAAGCCGGACTTGGCCCTGAAA
>JANPDQ010000366.1:0-1515 GCA_031431575.1 Polaromonas sp. | reverse complement strand
ACTCACGCTGTTAACCCTGGGTATTGGCTTTGCGGGCGCAGACCACATCACCACATTCGCTGAAGACCGTTTTTACCAAGACCGCATTGTGTTCACCACCACCACGCCGTACCAGCGCATCGTGGTGACCAACGGGCGCAGTGGCCACAAACTGTTTTTGAATGGCAACCTGCAGTTTGCTGAGCGTGATGAGTATCGATACCACGAGGCGCTGGTTCACCCCATCATGGCTGCCCACGGCGCACCTAAAAAAATAGCGGTACTGGGCGGTGGTGACGGGCTGGCAATTCGTGAGATTTTGAAATACACCAGCGTTGAAAGCATCACGCTGGTTGAGCTGGACCCAGCGATGACGCGCGAATTTTCATCGCAGCCAGCGCTCGTTGCCCTCAACGGCGGCGCACTTCTGTCGCCCAAGGTGCGCATCGTTCACCAGGATGCGTTCAAGTGGCTGGAAACGACGCCTAAAGTGTTTGACATCGTAGTGGTGGACTTCCCCGACCCCACCAACTTTTCCATTGGCAAGCTGTACACCAACTCTTTTTACGCCTTGCTTGACCGGCATTTGGCCGCCAGCGGCTACGCAGTGGTTCAAACCACGTCACCGCTGGTAGCGCGTAAAAGTTTCTGGACGGTGGTAACGACGATGGAGTCGGTCGGCTTGCTGACGGCGCCGTACCATGCCAACGTCCCCAGCTTCGGCGAATGGGGCTTTGTGGTGGCGAGCCGCAGGCCGTTTACCCCAGCACTGCAAACGTCAAATTTGCCCGCTGGCCTGAAGTTCTTGAACCCACAAACACTGCGCTTGTTGTTTGACTTTCCTGCTGATATGTCGCGTGTTGCCGCGCCGGTGAACCGCCTGTCTAACCAAGAATTGGTGCACAGTTACGAACAAGAATGGGGAAGGGCGCCGCAGTGAAGCGGCGCGATTTTTTGCTTGCAGGTACGCTACCACTTGGGCTTGCAGGTTGTAGCAAGCCGCTGGCTATTGACGGCGGCTTTGTCGGTGCAGCGCACGAACGTGGTCACCTGCTGCGCTCATCAAAAGCACCGCAGGCACCGTCAAAAGTCATCCGCACGCGTGTGCTGATTGCAGGTGGTGGCGTAGCAGGTCTGGCCGCCGCACGTGCGTTGCGCTTGCGCGGCATCAACGATTTTGCGCTGCTGGAACTGGAAGATGCCGCCGGTGGCAACAGCCGCGCAGGCTCGGTCAATGGCATCGCCTGCCCATTGGGCGCGCACTACTTGCCGGTGCCAGATGCATCGAACGTGCAAGCGCGGCATGTGCAAGATTTGCTCGAAGAATTGGGGCTGCGGCAGCGTGTGGCGGGCCGCTGGCAATACGACGAAAAAGTGCTGTGCCACAGCCCGCAAGAGCGGCTGTTTATCAATGGCCAGTGGCAAGACGGTTTGTTGCCAGTGGATGGCGCCGATGCCCAAACGCTCGCGCAGTACCAAAGGTTTGCACAGCTCGTGCAGCAAGCGTCAAGCACCTCACAATTCGCAATTCCCATA
>JANPDQ010000365.1:0-3915 GCA_031431575.1 Polaromonas sp. | reverse complement strand
ACCGTGAAGGGTAAAAAGATATTGGTCTTCTGGTAGCTGCGGCCCAGGCCTTGGCGCGAGATTTTTTCGGGCGTCCAGCCGGTGACGTTCACACTCTTATTCGCATTCACGAGTGCGACTGTTCCTGACGTTGGCGACAAGTCGCCTGACAGCAAATTGGTCAGCGTTGATTTACCTGCGCCATTGGGGCCAATAACAGCGTGGATGTGATTGCGCTTCAGGTCAATCGACACGTTATCAACCGCTGCTAAACCACCGAAGCGTTTGGTGAGGCCTTTGGCACTGAGCAAAATATCACTCATTTTTTGCCTGCCTTGCGCTTCATGAATTTTTCAACCAAACCCAAAATACCGCGCGGCGCAAACGTGACCAGCAGCACGATGAATAGGCCCATCCACAACTGCCAGTGTTTGCCCAAATTTACATTACCCACCTGCGGTAAGTCCTTGAACAGATGCAACAAGTATTCGAACGCAAACGCCCCCACAATCGCGCCTGCAAAGTTGCCCATGCCGCCCAAAATTACCATCATGATGGCGTGCGCGCTCATGTGAAAACCCATCAGCTCGGGGTTGATGTAGCCGCTTTGCGTGCCCCACAAATAGCCCGCTAATCCGGCCAACGCGCCAGCTACCGTGAAGGCTGCCAGCTTGTAGCCAAATACGCCGTAGCCCATAGCGCGCATGCGGTGCTCGTTCACGCGAATGCCGCTCAGTGTGCGGCCAAAGGGGCTGAACAGCAGACGGCGTAAAAACAGGTAGGTGAGCAGCAGCGCAGCCAGCGTGAAGTAATAAAGCACGCGCTTGTTGTCCAGGTCAAACGGTACCCATCCGAACAGGGCCGCGCTGGGTTTGAAATTGATGTACAGCCCGTCAGACCCGCCAAGCGCTTTGTTATCAAAAAACAGGTAGTACACCATTTGCGCAAACGCCATGGTGACCATGATGAAGTAGATGCCGTGCGTGCGCACGACAAAAAAACCGATGAGCAGCGCAGCCAGACCGGATGCTAAAACTGCAACAGGCAATGTCCACCACAAACTCACCGCTTCACCTTGCGGTGTAAGGAAAGCCAGCGCATAGCCGGCCAAGCCAAAGTAGGCCGCGTGACCCAACGACACTAGCCCCGTCACCCCTTGCAGCAAGTCCAAACTCATCGCAAAAATTGCCATGATCATCATGCGTGTGACCATCTCGGTATAAAACGGCGTGCCTACAAACGGGAAGGCAAGCAGGGCGATCAGGCCCATGCTGAGTACCAGCTTGATGCTGACCGGAAGGACCTCTAAATTAGCTTGTTGCGCGCTCATTGTTTGAAAAGCCCTTCGGGCTTGAACAACAACACCGCCGCCATCAACATGTAGACCAGCATGCCTGCCATGGATGGCAGCAGCACCTTGCCAAACGTGTCCACCAGGCCCACCAGCAGCGCCGCAATGAGCGCGCCGCGCACCGAGCCAATGCCGCCAATCACCACCACCACAAAGCACATGATGAGCACTTGCGAGCCCATGTTGGGGTACACGCTTGCCACTGGCGCAGCAATCATGCCCGCCACCGCCGCCAGGCCCACCCCTAGCGCAAATACCACCGCGTGAATCAGCTTGATGTTGATGCCCAGCGACTCGGCCATGTCGCGGTTAAACGCACCTGCGCGAATCTTCATGCCCAGGCGCGTTTTTGAAATGAGGAAATACAGGCCAATCGCCAGCGCAATGCAAACGCCAGACATGAACAGCCGGTATACCGGGTACGACAACGTGTCGGTCAACGGAATTGACGCGCTGAGGGCCGCCGGAATATTGATGCCGTGCACATCGTCGCCCCACAAAATAGAGCGCAGTTCTTCAAAAATATAAATCAGTCCAAACGTCAGCAGCACCTGGTCCAGGTGGTCGCGCTTGTAAAAGTGCCTGAACAGCAGCCATTCAAGCGCCAGGCCAAACAACACGGCGAGCGCAGCACCCACCACAATAGCCAGCGTCAAGCTACCAAAAGCAGAGATGAGCGACCATGCAAGGTTAGCGCCCAGCATGTAAAAACTGCCGTGCTCTAAATTGACCACGCCCATGATGCCGAAGATCAGCGTCAAGCCTGCAGCCAGCATGAACAGCAGCAGTCCGTACTGCACGCTGTTCAAAAGCTGAATCAGAAAGTTAGCGACATCCATTTATAAAAAAGACTTACGCCTGACGGCGTGTGAGGAGCAGCAAACCGCCCATTAGCGTGAACAACCCGCCAGAGATGCGGTTGACCCACCGCATGGTGCTACTTGACCGTAGCAGCGGTGCGATGCGCGAAACGCCCAGCGCACAGACAGTCAGCACTGCAAATTCACAGGCTATGAAAGTCAGCGCCAAGATGGCAAATTGCGGTGCAAAAGGCGCAGCCGGGTTTAGAAACTGCGGGAAAAACGCTGCAAAAAATAAAATTGCTTTGGGATTACTGGCGCCTACCAAGAAGCCACGCAGAAAAAACGAACGTTGACTCGTGGTTTGGGGATTGAATGCCGTCGTGTCGATAGCGGCGGCTTGACTGCGAAAAGTTTTGATGCCCAGATAAATCAGATAGGCGGCGCCTGCCACTTTCGCGACGGTGAACGCCACCTCAGATGCGGCAAGCAGTGCGCCCAGCCCGATGGCTGATAGCAGCATCACGCACAGCACTGCACTGACGCTGCCAGCCACCGAAGTCATTGCTTTGCGCGGGCCGTGGTTCAGGGCATTGGTCATGCACATGAGCATGGTTGGGCCCGGTGTCAAGATCAACAGCGCAACTGCGCCCAGGTAGAGCAGGTAAGTGGTTAAGGTCATGGCTTGAAGTATGTCGCAGTTTTATGCAGGCAAAAAAATGGGAGGCCTCAGTGCCTCCCACTTAACTTTCTCATCCAGATCAGGTCATTTTGCAGCCAGCGCCTGAGTCGGCGAGCGCCTTGGCACCAACGCCAATCACTTTATTCTCTTTGTTTGACACCTGTCGCACGTAAATATCTTGCACCGGGTTGTGCGACTTGCTCATCGTCCATTTGCCGCGCGGGCTGTCAATGGTTGCGCCCTCCATGGCTTTGTACAGCGCAGCCTTGTTGTTCAAATCGCCCTTGACGGCGTTGGCGCCTTGAACCAGCAGCAAGCCGGTGTCGTAGCCCTGTACGGCGTACACATCGGGTTGTGACTTGAATGCCTTGGCGTATTCCAGGCGAAAGTTCTTGTTGCGCGGCGTGTCCAGCGAGTCGCTGTAGTGCATGGTGGTGATGATGCCGTCAGCAGCAGGGCCAGCAGCGTCCAAAACGCCTTCGGTCAAAAAGCCTGAACCGTACAGCGGGATTTTGTCTTTCAGGCCCGCAGCGGCATAGTCACGAATGAACTTGGCTGCGCCGCCGCCCGCCCAGAAGCAGGCCACTGCATCGGGTTTGAGGGCCGCAATTTCTGTGAGTAAGGCCTGAAATTCAACTTGTGGAAACGGCAGGCCCAGCTCTTTGATGATGGTGCCGCCTGCAGCCAGGTAGCCTTCTTTGAAGCCTTCAAAAGCTTCATCGCCAGCGGCGTACTTCCAGGTAATCCACACCGCTTTTTTGTGGCCTTTATCGACCATAACCTTGCCCAGTGCCCGTGTGGGTTGCGAGTTGGCAAACGACGTGCGAAACACATTGGGTGCACACAGGCCACGCGTGGCAGCGTGCACGCCCGCGTTAGGGATCAAACTCAAAACACCTGAGTCGCGCGCAACTTTTTGAATGCCCATTTGCACGCCTGAATGCACAGTGCCGACCAGCACGTCAACCTTGTCGCGCTGCACCAGTTTGTTGGCGTTTTCAATACCTTTTGACGGGTCTGATTCATCATCGACTTTGAAAAACTCGACCTCACGGCCACCCAGTTTTCCGCCTTGTTCATTGAGCGCCATGCGAAAACCGTTT
>JANPDQ010000364.1:0-1568 GCA_031431575.1 Polaromonas sp. | reverse complement strand
GGCGTGATGCTGAACAGCTCCATGCGCTGCGTGAACAGCGCAATCGCCTGCAGCGACACCCGCCGGGCGTTGTAGCCCAGCAGGGTTTGCAGGTAGCTGGCGTCGATGGCTTCAACCGCCTGACGTGCCGCTGGCAACGACCCTGGCAACTCAGGCCTCAGCGGTAAAGCCGATTTTTTTGACGATCGGACCCCACGCGTCAAACTGCGCTTTTTGGTCTGCGGCCATTTGCGCTGCGGTGCCGCCCACTGGCAACATGCCCTGAATGGCCAGGCTGTCGATGACGGATTTTTCTTTGAGCGCCGCGTTAATCGCTGCGTTGGCAGACGCAATGATGTTGGCCGGTGTTTTGGCCGGTGCGTAAAAGCCAAACCATTCTTCAACCACCAGGTCAGGAAAGCCGGATTCGATGAAGGTGGGGATTTCAGGCACAAAGGGCGAGCGCTGTTTGCCCGACGTGGCCAACATACGCAGCTTGCCCGCCTTGTGGTTGGCCAGAAAGTCGCCATGCGGCGTAAACATGGACGCCAACTGGCCGCCAATCAAATCAACCACGCCAGGCGTGGAGCCGCGGTAGGGAATGTGTTTGAGGTCAACACCGTTGTTCAGCCCCAGCAGCGCACCCAAAAAGTGGGGGGTGGAGCCTGCGGCCGGGGAGCCGTAGCTGGCATCTTTTGGATTCGCTTTGGCCCATGCCAGGTAGTCTTTGACGGTTTTAACCGTGGCGGGAACCAGCGGTCCAACAGCCAAACCGTGTACGAGCGATGAAGCCATGCAGACCGGCATCAGGTCGGTGAACGGGTCGTAGCTGAGCTGCTTGTAGATGTGCGGGTAAATCGCCATCATCGAATAGGGCGTCAGCAGCAGCGTGGTGCCGTCGGGAGCAGCAGCCTTCACCGTGTCGATGGCAATGCGCGCGGCGGCGCCGGTTTTGTTTTCAACCAGCGCGGCGTTTTTGGTGTACGCCGAAGGGCCGAGCTTTTCACCGATGCGGCGGCTGGTGGTGTCTGCCGAGCCACCGACCGGAAAGCCGTTGATGATTTTGACCTGCTCCAACGGCAGCGACTGCGCGAACGCTGGTATGCCGAGAGAGCTTAAAAATGCGGCGCTGCTGCTGGCTTGAATGAACTGACGACGGTTTGTCATGTTGTCTCCTTGGGTTTATAAAAAGTGGGAACAGGGAAAATAATCAGCGGCTAACTGCACAGCGCCTTGATGTCTTCAGGCACAGCAATCGCTTTGATGCGGTCTGGGTCGTCTGGGTGGCGAATGCAAAAGGCACGCGTTTCTGTGCCCTCGCACAGCAGGTCTTCACCGCGCATGACCTGGTGCTTTTGAATAAAAGCTTTGCCGCGCCACTCCTGAACGCTGGTGTGGATTTGCAACCGCTCGCCATAGGTGGCGGGCTTCATGAATCGGGTGTTGATTTCCAGCAGGGGCGTGCCGATGATGCCGGTGGTCTTGACCAGCTCGCGCCACGTCGGCACACCGCACTGCACAAAAAAGTTCAGCGATGACGCGTCCATCCATTTGGAAAAGTTCGGAAAAAACACAATGCCGGCCGGGTC
>JANPDQ010000363.1:0-6439 GCA_031431575.1 Polaromonas sp. | reverse complement strand
TTGAAGTTGGCCAGCTTCAACGGCGCGGTGAAGCCTTGAATGACCAGGCCGGGCGATATTTCTGTTAGGTTCATTGATTTAATTTACTATTATTTTAGGAGCTGCTTACACCTGTATTTATTGCGCTAGAGGCCTATTTGACTGTTTTTTAAGCTATTTCCAGTCATTTGCCCCGTTTTTCTTGTCATTGGTCGTACCAGTTTTCAACCCGAAGCCCCGCTACCCGTTCAAACTCTCGAGTGTTGCGAGTCACTATCGTCAAATCTTTTGAGAGTGCGATTCCTGCAATTTGGATGTCGTAAGGGCCTATGGGTGTGCCGCGTGTGTGCAAAAGCGCGCGAGTCGCACCTGCCTGCATGCTGGCTGCACGGTCAAAGTCTAAAACCGCGTAGCGCCTGCACAGGCTTGAGACATAACTGTCCATCTTGATGCGGTTACTTGATTTGCCCATTCCATACTCAAGCTCAAAGAGGCTGATAGTGCAGATGGCGATATCACTGTCTTTTTCACGGTTTAGCTGCGCCAGGCAATTGCCAGAGCGTTTGAACACGTAGATCAGCGTGTCTGTGTCAAGCAGGTATTTCAAAACGATTGTCTTGGCGTGTCTGTACCCAAGCCGCTGTATCTGTTGTCTAACAGGGCGTCCCAGCCGTCGGTGACGTCAGAATTTGTAGGATTTGACTTGTCGAGTTCTTCAAAAAAATCGTCCCAGCTTTGTAGGGGTTTTTGCTTTTCAGCCTCTGCAAACTGCGCAAACCATTTGCTGACAGACATCTGTGCGCGTGCTGCAGCTGTCTTGGCAGCGGCTAGCGTGTCTTCTTCCAGATAGATGGTGACTTGGGACATGGCGACCCCCTAAAAATTAGATGCTAAATTATAAGTTCTAATAAATTATGTTGTAGCCAAGTCCCACGTTGCAAGTTTTAAAATAAGGGCGGTTTGCCTCTGAAGTCTTGTTTACTGCGGTACCAGCCCAGCTGCCTTAACCAGCTCAGCATGCAGTTTGATGTCGCGGGCAATCAGGGCGCGTAAATCTTCTGATCCGGCAGGTGCCGTGTCCATACCAATTTCGGCAAGTTTGCTCCGGTTGTCTGCATCGAAAGCAGCAACCACCGCCCGATTGAGCTGCTCAATGATGGGTTTAGGGGTTTTGGCCGGGGCCAGCAATGCGATCCAGGTTGGCAGAACCAGGTCTTTGACACCGCTTTCGACCATGGTTGGCACTTGGGGGAGGATGGTGGAGCGGCTCGCAGTCATGACGCCCAGCGGGTACAGTGTGCCAGCCTTCACATGCGAGATGGCTTCAGGCATCACGGCAAAAATCGCGTCTACAACGCCAGCTAGGGTGTCGTTAATCGCCAGTGCGCCTCCCCTGTAGGGCACATGCAAAAGCTTGGTTTGCGTGCGCGTTTCAAACATCAAGCCTGCCAGATGCTGGGGGCTCCCATCGCCCGATGATGCGTAAGTCAGCTTGCCCGGATTGGCCTTGGCGGCAGCCAGGAAAGCCGCGAAGGTTGGGTACTTCTGTTTGTCCTTGACCACCAGAATCATGGCCTGATTGACCAAACGCGTGACCGGCGTAAAGTCCGCTTCCGGGTCATAGGCCAGGTTTTTAAAAATGCTTTTGTTGGTCGTTAGAAACGACGCAGGCGAGATGGTCAGCGTGTAGCCATCTGGGGCGGCCTTGGCCACCGCTGGCATACCGATTTGCCCAGAACCGCCAGCCCGGTTGTCCACCAAAAAGGGTTGCCCCAATTCCGCACTCATCCTTTGCGCCAGATTGCGCGCAATCATGTCTACGCCGCCACCCGCAGGCAACGCAACGATGATTTTGACGGGCTGGTCGGGGTATTTGGCCTGGGCAAAGGCTGGGGTAGCGATGCAGAGTGCGCATAGAGCGGCGGCAGCGTGCAGGGCGGTGCGGCGATTTATGTGGTGTGGGGGCATGGCGAAATTCCTTGCTAAAAAAGGTTGTTGAACACAAATCTATGTTGCAGTTTGTATGTAAGCAAAGCCTGTGCCCGTTCTGATTTTTCTTATTCGACTTTGACGACGCTATGGGGCTTGGCAATCACATGCAGGCGATGCACGTCGATCAGCCAAGGCAAGCAGGGTAAAAAAACCTCAAGGCACACACCCTGCCGCGCGCCAACCAGACACCGGTGGTCACTGTCAAAGTCATTCCGACCGACAACGAGACCGGCGGTATCAGCGAAGTCGGCCTGCCGCCACTGGCACCAGCGGTTGCCAACGCGATTGCCAAGCTGACTGGCAAACGCCTGCGCAGTTTGCCGTTTCTTGAGACGGTGTAACGGCAGGGCGGGCGGATGACGCAAATCGTGGATTTACTCGAGCGTCCGTACACGTGGACGCTGATGGCTGTTCAAGCGTAGTTTGCTATGAATACAGGAGCTGCTAGCGCACGTATTAATTGGGCTAGCGGCTAATTTATGACTGTTTTATATATTTCAGCACGCAATGACTTGGTAATTGCAGCTTTGTGATTTCGCGTGTGGCGACTGCAAGCTTGGTTGGGGTTGACCCGGTTTAGCGGCATCAGGCCTGCAACGGCCTGTTAAGCGGCCAGTAGCGCAGTTGCATTTGGACTTGCTATTTGAATCCACGGTCATGAGCCATCCTCATCCACGTATCGTCAACTAGACCGTTGAATCCGACAACAGCGTCAACCCCGCAATGCGGGCAAATCGCAGTTTGATCTTGTGCATCGCCATCACACCATTCGACAACTGTCTGTGGGGAAAATTTAGAGAGGCAGTAATAGCAAGCAGCTACTTCGCTCGCGAGTAGCTGCTCTCGGTGCATTGACGAATCGCAGGTTCTTGTCATGCCGTTTAGCGTTTGACATGAGGGGTGACCGCAAGGCGCAGCCTTTTGGGCATCCCCTCAATGGAAGGGTTAGCCCGCATTTTGCGCAGCTCGATGACACCATTTCACCTTTCGGCCGCTCCCGCATGGGCAAGGCGAGTAGGGCCCGATCTCAGGGAGCTGAGATCGAAGACTGAGGAAGTCTTCGTACCCTTCGGCTTCAAGTCTTTCCATACGAAAGGCTTCTTCTCCAGACAGCACGATCGCACCGTGCTGATTCATGCGTTCCCCCGCATTCATGATTGCGAAGCGTTGGTCGAAGCCTCGCAAGTACTTGAGCAGTAGTTGATCGGCAGAAAGAGGGCGCCGGACGTTGTTAACTTGGACTCCAGCGTACTTTCGCACGAGGTCTTGGACGAAATAGATTCGTGCACTTGGCGTTCGCTTTGGCGTTATGTCTACGAGTTCGCCATCTTGGCTACGAAAGACAGAGTGAAACTCCGCTTCAACGAACAGACCTGGAAGCTCCCAAATGGACCAGCCTGTGACTTGAGTTCCACCCCACTTCGCAACATGCCCGGCTACTAGCGGAAAGCACTCGTCAGGCGGCGCGTCAGGAATGGGAACCACGTCGACATAGACAGGAGTCTCTCCAGGGCATAGTTCTGAGCACAGAGCAGCTATGTCAGTGGAGTGTTCGGCAGGAGTGACAGGGCGAGCGTACTTCATGCGGGTTAACGTTTGACATAAGGGGCGCGCTTTAGCGCGTCCCACTTGATGGATGGGTTAGCTGCTGACATAGGACAAACACACTGTACTCTTCCCCCGATTGGGGGCTCTCTTGAACCCCATCGCAATCAGCATTAGCAACATCGTCTGCGATGCTGGATAGAGACGAGCGATGAATTTCGTCTTCGGAGGGTACTGAGAAATCGTTTCAAATACGAGGGCTCTTCCAATGCCCTTTTTCCGATGGCTTGGCAAGACAGCCAAAAGATAAATCTCTTTTTCACCGATCTTCTCTGTTTCGACAACCCAACTGAAACCAACTGGACAATTACTATCTAGGAAGACGTAGATTGACGATTCGGACGAAGTGTTGCGATGTGTAGGACATTTTCGTTGTGTGATGCTGCTCTGAATTTGATGCATCAGCCCACGGTGCGAGATAGGTAGCAGATAGTCAGAGGTGAAGTGACCACTAGAGGCTTCGGTCAAGACAGATTCAAAAATGAACGGCGTATCCGATGGGGTGGCTGGCTGCAATCCGTCAGAGCGCGACGTTGCCTTAGTCAGAACAGCTGTTTTGGACTTGGGTTTTGCTAAGAGCTTCACGAGCCAGTTGAGCATAAATGGTATGAACAGCTAGCGTAATGTATACCGCAAACCCTGCGGTATAAAAATGGCGCTGCAACATAATCTGGGCATCAAAATCTCCTGAAAGTGGCTTGCCTGTTGGGTTTCAAGCCATCGTCCTGTTTATTCATTCTGGTATAAAAATACCGTGAAACCCTGCAAGCTGGATTTGGCATTTACCTGCCTGCTTGAGGTCAGCCAGTCCGGTCTCGCGGTCTGGTCGGTTTGACTATAGCTTGCCAAGTGGGGCAGAGCGAACCAGGTTTGCTGCTGGTGCTGGTTTGACTTGAACTAAGAACAAGTTCAGTGGTTTTTTCACTATTAATTCAGGAGCTACTTACGCTCGTATTCATTGATCTGGAGGCAAATTTCGTTCAAATTCTGGCCTGCGCAGCGGTATAAACACGTTTTTTATCCCGTTTCCCAATGGCGACCACTGTGACAAACACAACGCCATCGTCAACTCTGTAAACCAGTCGCAGACCCAGGGCTTGCAATTTGATTTTGTAGCAGTCCGCCATGCCGGATAAGGCCGCGCTGGGCAAGCGTGGATTAACAAGTCGTTCGGCTAGTTTTTTCTTGAATACCTCTCGCACCGAGCCGTCAAGTTTGTGCCATTCAACCAAGGCTTTTTCGTGAAACCGAAGCTTGTAAATCATCAGAAACGATTACAAATCTGCCAAGTTGACCTCAATGAACGGACCTGCAGCACGCTCACGAACCAGTTGCGCGTCCTGCGCATCTTCAAGTTGGCTTAGCAGCTTTTCATATAAGGCTGCGGGCAGCAAATAAGCCTCTGGGCGGTTGTGGTTGAGCACCGCCACGGGTTGGTTGTTGGCCTGTAGCAATACCTGTGTGTAGTTGCGTTTGAGTTCGGTCACGCTGACGCAGTTTTGGCTTAAGACGCTATGCATAGTAATCCTTGGATTTATTTGATGCTTAATATTATGTCTTATTTGGCTCTAAATGAGTCCGGTTTGTCTTCATCTGCCAACCAATTTTCAACCCGCAAACCCGGTACGCGTAAAAATTCGGCGTCGGCGCTAACCAAGGTTGCGTCTGTTGACAAGGCGTGGGCTGCAATCAGCATGTCGTTTGCGCCGATAGGTGTGCCAGCGGTCTCAAGTTGGGTGCGCAGTTGGGAGTAGTGGGCAGTGACAAGCTCTGTTAATGGCATAACCTCGAGTAGCGGCACTATGTTTTCGTATGCCGCTTTGAGGCGCTGGTTGGGCCGGCGTACAAGCCCAAACTCCAACTCGCACTGCACGATAACGCTGGTGGCCATCTTTGCAGAAGTGTTGGCCTTTGCTGTGGTGGTAAATCGTTGGGCGGCCAGTCCTGCTGTTTCGCGCATCATGTGAGAGATGATATTGGTGTCGAAAAAATAGAGCTTGGTCATAAAACGATGTCGTCAAGTGGCAGCAAGCCCTCATCAACGTCTGGAAACTCTTCAAGCACTGGCTCCCAGTCTTTCATGCTTTCCAGTGCCGCTACAAGCGCGGCTGCGGTGCCGCGTGGATGCTTGGGTTCAACCAAATCAATGATCAACCGATTGCCCACGCGCCGCATGGTGGCCTGCTTGCCTGGCAGCTCAAACTCTTTGGGGATGCGCACCGCCTGGTTAGCACCGTTGCGGAACAGGCTGACGTTGCGGCTTGGACTATCAGCCAAATATTGGGGGACGATATCAGAGACGTGGTTCATGATGCGCTCCTAAAATTTGTAATGATCCTTACTTTAGCATATGCCATGGCCTATGCTAAAACTTCTGCCACTTTAGGCTGCCCCAAACTGCGCAGCACATCCCGCACCATCTGCGCCCTGTCTTTGGCCTCGGGCAGCTCCTTTTCAATCCGAAGCTTCTCGTTACCCGCCAGCTTGATGTGCCGGTTTTTTTGAATCAGATGCATGATCGCCATCGAATCAATCGGCGGGTCTTTTTTGAAGGTGATGTTGATCAGGCCGGGCGCGGCATCGACCTTGACCACGCCGTAGGGTTTGGCGATCACGCGCAGCCGGTGTACGTCAATCAGCGTTTGCGCCTGCGGCGGCATCTTGCCGAAGCGGTCGACCAGTTCTTCGAGCAGCGCATCGATCTGGTCGGTATTTTTGGCCGTGGCCAGTTTCTTGTAAAAACTCAGGCGCAGATGCACGTCGCCGCAGTAGTCGCTCGGCAGCAGGGCCGGTGAGTGCAGGTTGATCTCGGTCGTGATGTGAAGCGGAGACAACAGATCAGGTTCGCGCCCCGCCTTGAGCG
>JANPDQ010000362.1:0-1532 GCA_031431575.1 Polaromonas sp. | reverse complement strand
ATCGGTTCAGACGGCCTGGCGCACGATGTACAGCCGCACCCACGTTTGTGGGGTACCTTCCCTCGCGTGCTGGGGCGCTATGTGCGTGAGCAGCGCTTGCTTTCGTTAGAGCTAGCCATTCACAAAATGACCGGGCTGAGTGCGCGTCGCTTTGGTTTGAAGGGGCGTGGTGTTTTAGCTGTTGGCAACTACGCCGATGTAGTGATTTTTGACGAGCACCAAGTCGCTGACCGCGCCAGTTACCAGCAACCCACCCAGGTCAGCACCGGCATTGACGCGGTGTACGTCAACGGTGTGCTGGCTTGTGAGCACGGCCACACCGTACACAGCCACGCGGGGCGCGTGCTGCGGCGCACATCTTGAGCCTCAACTTTTTTTAACCTGAAAGGACTTTCAAAATGCAACGACGTCATATTCTTTTGGCCGCTTCATCACTTGCCTTGGCCGCGGGCTGCGCTGCACCATCAATAGCCAAACCGCCAGCCCAGCGCCGCGTAATATCGCTGGCCACAGGCAGCAAAGGAGGCGGTTTTTTGCTGTACGGTCAAGCCATGGGCAGTGTGCTTGGCCCGCGTACCCACCTGGACGTGACCGCACTAGAGACCCAGGGAACAGCGGAGAACATCAATCGTCTGGTAGCCAGGCAAATTGACGCTGCCTTGCTGGTGATGGGACCTGCGTTTGATGCATGGACTGGCCAGGCACAGTGGGCTGGCAATCCGGTACGCAGCATGCGGGCGCTGTTCCCGATGTATGAAACACCTTTTCATGTGGCTGCATTGGCCAAAAGCGGCATCAACAGCATGTCGCAGCTGGCTGGCAAACGGGTGGGCGTTGGCCCGGCACGCGGTACGGCTGAAGGATTTTTTCGCGGCCTGATGCTGGCCACGGGTTTGCAAGTGCAACTGGTCAACGGCTCGCCCAGTGACCATGCCCAGCAGTTGTCCAAGGGCGAGATTGATGCCTTCTGGTTTGGCGCAGGCCTGCCAGTGCCTGCTTTTGTTGACGCGGGCAAACTGGCGCCATTAACGGTATTTGGTTTGACGCCCAGCGAGCGTGATGGGTTTATCAAGCGGTTCCCGTACTTTGCGCCGTACACCGTACCTGCCAATACTTATGTGGGTCAAACTACAGCTATCGGGTCAGTAGCGGTGTGGAACTTTGCTGCCATGCATGTGGATGCGCCTGAAGATAGCGCTTACTGGCTGACCCGCCTATCGCTTGAAAACTCGGCAGCGTTAACTGCTGCTTATCCTGCGGCTGTAGCAACGTCGCTGACGAATTTGGCAGCCAACACTTTTATGCCATTTCATCCAGGGGCGTTGCGCTACTTCAAGGAGCAGAACATCCAGGTTGCTACGCCCACCTGATTACTTCAAACCGAACAAATCGGCCCCGTTACTCCAGCCGATCTTGCGCGCCACGTCTGGCGGCAGGTCGCCCAGCCACGTGCGATAACCAGTCATCAGCTCTTCGTAGTATTGCCAGCGCTGGTTGACCCAGGTGTCTGAGCCGATCATGAAGCGGTTGGG
>JANPDQ010000361.1:0-1889 GCA_031431575.1 Polaromonas sp. | reverse complement strand
AGTCTAACGAGATTTGTGTTCGTTTTAGCGCGTTTCAGGTGCTGAACGCTGCATGCCCAGACGCGCCAGCAAGGTCACATCTGCTTCAGTGTCCGGGTTGCCGGTGGTCAGCAGCTTGTCGCCATAAAAAATAGAGTTGGCACCCGCTAAAAAGCACAGCGCCTGCACGCCGTCACCCATTTGCTGGCGGCCTGCAGACAGGCGCACACGTGCAGTTGGCATGGTGATGCGGGCCACGGCAATGGTGCGTACAAATTCAAACGGGTCCAGGTCTGCTTGGTTGGCTAGCGGCGTGCCATCCACCTTGACCAGGTTGTTGATGGGCACAGACTCGGGGTAGGGCGTGAGGTTGGCGAGTTCTGCCACCAGGCCGGCGCGCTGGCGGCGCGTTTCACCCATGCCAACAATACCGCCACAGCAGACCTTGACGCCCGCGCTGCGCACGCGTGCCAGGGTATCGAGCCGGTCATGGTAGTCACGCGTGGTGATGATGTCACCGTAAAAATCAGGCGCGCTGTCCAGGTTGTGGTTGTAATAGTCCAGCCCCGCGCTTTGCAGGGTTTGCGCGTGGCCGTCTTCCAGCATGCCCAGCGTGGCGCAGGTCTCCAGCCCCAGCGCCTTGACGGTGCGCACCAGCTCGGCCACTTTTTCAATGTCGCGGTCTTTCGGACTGCGCCAGGCCGCGCCCATGCAAAAACGGGTGGCGCCTGCAGCTTGTGCGGCCTTGGCAGCCACCAGGACATCGGCGGGGTCCATCAGTTTGCTGGCTTCAACGCCCGTGTCGTAGCGGGCGGCCTGCGGGCAATAACCGCAGTCTTCTTCACAGCCACCGGTTTTGACCGACAGCAGCGTGGCAAATTCAACACGGGTGGGGTCAAAGTTCTCGCGGTGTACGGTTTGCGCGCGGTGCATCAGCTCGGGAAAGGGCAGGTCGAACAACGCTTCAATCGCGTCAACGCTCCAGCGTGTGTAAAGCGTGGCCGCTGCGGCTGGCTTGCGCGGCGGGTGGAGCGTGATGGTTTGTTCAGGTGCAGTGATCATATTTTTTTGGCGTGTTTCAGGTTCAGGGTTGCTGCACGGGGACAGTGGAGCGCTCTTCCCTGATGCGGTTGTCATCGTTGACAAACACCAGTTTGGGTGCAAAACCAGCGATGTCTTTGTCGTCAAGCTGCGCAAACGCGGCGATGATGACCAGGTCCCCCACCGATGCGCGCCTTGCGGCAGAGCCATTGACCGAAATGATGCGGCTACCGCGCTCAGCGCGAATCGCGTACGTTACAAAGCGCTCGCCGTTGTTGATGTTCCAGATGTGGACCTGCTCGTTCTCGCAGATGTTGCTGGCGTCCAGCAGGTCTTCGTCAATTGCGCACGAGCCTTCGTAGTTCAGCTCGCAATGGGTGACGCTTGCGCGGTGGATTTTGGATTTGAGCAGAGTGCGAAACATGGACAACTGTTGGTACCTGTGGATAACTGTTGGTAAGGGTGAATATACGTAGTGCGGGGAAAAATGCAGGATTCAAAGTAGCGCAAACAAGCGGGACGAAATCAGCGACACAATACGGGCGGTTACCTGGTTGCGGCCAATACCCGGAGCACCGTACACGCTGGGCGCAAGTCTAGGTTAGTTTTTATTCCAATTGATTATGAAGAAGTCATTTAATTTCTCTGAAGAGTCTGTTATTGCGCTTGCCTGGGCTGATGCCGCCCGTGCGCTGGCTGAAGATGTAGGTGATGGCGATTTGACCGCTGGCCTGATTGATGCTGGGCGCAGCGCAGCCGCGCAGGTGCTGGCGCGCGAAAGCGCCGTGATTTGCGGCTGCGCTTGGGTACAGGCGGCCGTATTGCAACTGGACCCCCAGGCCCACATCACCTGGCATGTGAGCGACGGT
>JANPDQ010000360.1:0-8077 GCA_031431575.1 Polaromonas sp. | reverse complement strand
CCCCGTGCACGAAAAGTCGACGAGCACGCCGCGCGCGGCTTCACCATCCCGGCGGCCTTCTTCACATTCACCCGCGCCACTTCCACATCCGCATCAAAAGCCAGCGCCACGCTCATGCGGCGTTTCATAAAACTCTCTAGTTTGCTGAACAGAAGGATGTATGAGTTGGAAACGCGCAGTGCCTCGGCCACGCCGTCAAACACGATGTATTTGGCCTCGATGCGATGGATGACCGAATTGCAATCTTGGCTGCTAATTCAACACCAAGCTCCGGAATAACCGACACCTCAAAAATATATGTATAGTATGCATATGTCTTTTAAATTCGATCCGAACAAAGCTGATGCGAACTAGCAGAAACATCGGATTCGCTTTGAAGATGTAGAGCCTGTGTTTGATGACCCCTATGCGTTGACAAAGCCAGACCCCGATACCAAAGATGAACTACGCTGGTTGACGGTTGGCTGTGATGCGCTAGGGCGGGTGGTGACTGTTTGCTACACCCTGCGTGAACCGAAAATTCGATTGATTTCTGCACGACTTGCAACAAAAAAGGAACGCACTCACTATGAAAGCTGAATACGATTTTTCTGATGCCAAGCGTGGCGCTGTCAGGCCGGTTAAGGGCAAGACCCGCATCACGCTGTACCTGGACGACGCAGTGCTTGATGCTTTTCGGCTGCAAGCGCAAGACCAGGGCTTGGGTTACCAGACGTTGATCAATGAGGCTTTGCGCGGCAAGGTTTTAACCAAGCAGCCAAAGCCTGTGACAGTTGCTGACTTGCGGCGAGTCTTGCGGGAAGAGTTGCACGCGGCCTGACCAGGGTCAGGTTCGCGATTTGATTGAGCACCTTGAAAAACTGCGCTTGTTTTCACTTCGCCCGCTAAATTCTTCGGTATGCCCGCAGCAACTGCGCTGGTGGTGCTAAGCCTGCCACACGCCAAATCCGCCCGCTCGCAGATCAATCCCCAGTTCAACTTCCAAACTGCAAGCTTCTTCATAGGTCAGCGGGTTGTACAGCTCGTAGAGTTCTGGTAACAGTCGCAAACCGAACTCCAACACATAGCGGTTGGACTGAATACCTGCCTTGTGTTTGTCAAAACGCACATCAGGGTCAAGCCCCGTCATACCCACGTACACGCACGGCTTGCCAGTCACGTAATGCGGATTGCATTTGACAAAACGCGGTTTTGAAAGTACCTCGCTCGACAGCTCAATCACATAGACGTGGTGGTGTTTGCGCTTGGCCATGTTTTACTGCGCGTGGCTGAACACCTATTGCCGCACCAACAAAAACTCAGGCAGCGGCGCGTGGCTTGACCAAGCCAGCCGCCTTCTTTGCATTGACCCGCGCGACCTCGACATCCGCATCAAACGCCAGCGCCACGCCCATGCGGCGTTTCACGAAACTTTCGGGTTTGCCAAACAAACGAATGTCAGAGTTGGGTACGCGCAGGGCGTCGGCCACGCCGTCAAACACGATGTATTTGGCCTCTACCCCGCCGTAAATGACGGCGCTGGCGCCTGGGGTGCGCAGGGCTGTGTTGACGGACAGGCCCAGGATGGCTCTGGCGTGCAGTTCAAACTGGGTTTGTACTTGCGTACACATGGTGACCATGCCGGTGTCGTGCGGGCGGGGGCTGACTTCGCTGAACCAGACGTCGTCGCCCTTGACGAATAACTCGACGCCGAAGACGCCCTGGCCACCGAGGTTGTCTGTCACGGCTTTGGCTATTTCGCGGCTGCGTTTTAAAGCCGCGCCTGCCATAGGGTGAGGCTGCCAGCTTTCTACATAGTCACCGCTGACCTGGATGTGGCCGATCGGTTCGCAAAAATGGGTTTCGACTTGGCCATCTGCGCCCAGCGCTCGCACGGTGAGCTGCGTGATCTCGTAGTCAAAGTCAATGAAGCCTTCAACAATCACGCGGCCATGGCTCACACGGCCGCCGGCCATGGCGTAGTCCCACGCCGTTTTGACATCATCGGGCACTGCGATTTTGCTTTGGCCTTTGCCGGATGAACTCATCACTGGTTTGACGATGCAGGGGTAGCCAATTTTGTTATCGATGGCAACTTGCAGCTCGGCAAGCGAATCACAAAACACATACGGGCTGGTGGGCAGGCCAAGTGTTTCAGCGGCCAGGCGGCGAATGCCTTCGCGGTCCATCGTCAGGCGAGCGGCGCGTGCTGTGGGTATGACACGGGCTGAGCCAGCGGCTTCGAGTTCTTCGAGCATGGCGGTGGCGATGGCTTCAATCTCGGGCACGACCAGGTGTGGCTTTTCCTGTTCAATCAATGCTTTAAGCTGCGCGGGGTCGCTCATGGTGATGGTGCGGGCGTGGTGCGCCACTTGCTGACCGGGTGCGTTGTCGTAGCGGTCAACCGCGATGGTCTCTACGCCCAAGCGTTGGAGTGCAATCAGTACTTCTTTGCCAAGCTCGCCCGAGCCGAGCAACATGACTTTGGTGGCGTTAGGGGACAAGGGGGTGCCGAAGGTGGTCATGGCGATTCCAAATCAAAAAGTTTAGGGGCAAGAAGGCAAACAATTAAGGAAGTTTACCTGCCTGCTCACACGGAAAAAATCATGACGAGGCACAATATAGATATGAATTTAGCAAGCGCAGCACCGATTTTTTCGATTCAAGGCCTCACAAAAAAATACGGTGAAACCACCGTTGTAGACAACTTGTCGTTTGACATCAAACCCGGCGAATGCCTTGGCGTGATTGGCCCGAACGGTGCCGGCAAAACCACCACCATTCGCATGTGCTTGGGGCTAGCCACACCTGATGCGGGCAGCATTTCTTACTTCCCGCGCACGTCAGGTGTGGCGGGCGGCGGCGCTCTGCAAATGCCGCGCGACGCGCTTGCCATTAAGGAGCAGCTTGGCATTGTCAGCCAGTTCGACAGCCTCGACCCGGACTTTTCCTGTGCTGAAAACCTGTTGGTGTTTGGCCGTTACTTTGGCATGAAAGACTCAGTCATCAGGGAGCGCATTCCGAAGCTGCTGGAGTTTGCGGCACTGACGAGCAAGGCCAACGCCAAGCTGAGCGAGTTGTCAGGCGGCATGAAGCGCCGTTTGAGCCTGGCGCGCGCTCTGGTCAATGACCCACAGTTGCTGCTGCTGGACGAACCCACCACCGGACTTGACCCGCAGGCGCGGCATTTGATGTGGGAACGCCTGCAGCGCTTGGTGCAGCAGGGAAAATCGATTTTGCTAACCACGCACTTCATGGACGAAGCCGAGCGCCTGTGCAATCGGCTGCTGGTGCTGGACCATGGCAAAAAAATGACGGAGGGCACGCCGCGCCAATTGATTCTTGCGAACCTAGAGCCCGACGTAGTGGAGGTTTACGGCGCAGGCGCGCTCGATTTGATGGACTCTCCACTCAAGGCGCTCGCATCGCGGGTGGAAGTCAGTGGCGAAACGGTTTTTTTCTACACGCAAAATTCCAAAAGCCTGCTGGATGCGCTGGCCAGCCACCCGCATTTGCGTACGTTACACCGCCCTGCCAATCTTGAAGATCTGTTTCTTAAACTCACTGGCCGGCAAATCCGGGAAGACGCATGACCACCGACGCAACGACTCCCAATGCCATCGCCATCAGCCAGACGAAACCGCCCGGCCTGTTCAGACCACCGCAATTAAGCTGGCGCTGGTTCGCCGTGTTTCGGCGCAACTTTTTGGTGTGGCGCAAGCTGGCGATTCCCAGCCTAGTGGGCAATATTGCAGAGCCCTTGATCACGCTGGTGGCCTTTGGTTACGGCTTGGGCGTGTTGATTGGCAACGTGCAGACCAACGGTACGGCAATTCCGTATCTGGTCTTTTTGGCCAGCGGGTCGATCTGTAGCAGCGCGATGAATGCTGCATCGTTTGAAGCGCTCTACTCAGCCTTTTCCCGCATGCACGTGCAGCGCACGTGGGACGGCATCATGAATGCACCGGTGCTGCTTGACGACGTGTTGCTGGCCGAAATGCTGTGGGCCGCTTTCAAGTCGATGTTCACCAGCGTGGTGATTTTGGCAGTCATGCTGGCCATCGGTATCAGTACCAGCCCCATGTTGTTGCTAGCACTGCCGCTGCTTGCGCTCGTTGGCGTCACGTTTGCTTGCATTGCATTGATTTTCAATGCGCTTGCCAAAGGCTACGACTTTTTTACTTACTACTTCACGCTGTTTTTAACGCCGACGATGTTTTTGAGCGGCGTGTTTTTTCCGCGCGACCAACTTCCTGGGGTGCTGCGCGTGATTTCTGACTGGCTTCCCTTGACAGCGGCGGTGGAATTGATTCGGCCACTTTTCCTCGGCCAATGGCCAGCGCACTTCACGCAAAACCTTGCGGTGCTGGTGGTGTACGCCGTGCTGGGCTTTTGGCTGGCCCTGGGCCTGACGCGCAAGCGTTTTCGCAGCTAAAAAGCCGATTTTTAAGGCGTTTTAGGGCTCTAGCGCACAGAATATAGGCGTAAGCAGCTATCACTTAAATAGCAAAGCAGGCGTGACTGATGCTGCTTTCGGATGCAAAAATCAACGTTTTGTATCACTGGGCATGACGATTTAAAGACAGCATGAATCAGCAGGTAACTTGTTCAGATTTCGAATTACCAATCAGTATTTCCTTGGTTAATTCTGACTATAGTGCGGCTCGCGGACAGGTTTATCAACTGTTTGTCGGGCCTGCACCATCCGCGTTTTTCTAGGCCCCAAACGACCATATTTGGAGCTAAAAATGCGAACAACTTTACTGAAGTGGATGGCGGCGCTTGGCACCACCGCCTTGCTCGCCGCTTGCGGCGGTGGCGGGGGCGGTGCAGACAGCGCCGCTAGCCCAGGCATTGGCGCAGCACCGCCTGCACAAGCGTCGACCATCGCGCAGGCGGTCAATGAGAACCCGGACTTGACGGCCTTGAAAGGTGCTGTCGAATATGTTGATGAAGGTTCAGACGAAAAGCTGATGCCGCAGCTTGGCGCTGCCGGTGAAAAAACGCTGTTTGCACCAAACAACGCCGCCTTCGACAAGTTAGCGGTTGACATGATTGGCCCTGGCAGCAAGGCCGCAGACCTCTTGACACCAGAGTACAAGGACGATCTGCGCGACATCCTCAAGACCAACATGATGGTGGGCCGCATGGTGCAGTCGAGCTTGGTTAATGGCACCAGTTTGGCGGTCGATCTTGGCTCAGTCGCGTTTTCCAGCAGCACTGCCGGCGCAAGCGTATCTTTAACCGGGACTGGTACTTCAAGCGTCAGCGTGAATCTGAGTTCCAGCGTCAGTGCAACTGGCAGTTCCACTGCCAGCCTGAGCATTGGCAGCAGCACCATGACCGCTACCGGCACGGGTACAACCACTGGTACACCCACTATCGGCAGCATCAACCTCAACGCTTTAAGCTTTTTCATCAGCATCAAAATCGCCAACGGCGTGATCACTATTACTGACGGCCAGGGCCGTGTCGCCACCATCAGACTGGCTGACATCTTGACCGGCAACGGCGTGATTCACATCATCGACAACGTGATGATGCCGCCCAAGCCCATGCTGGGTAAATCGATCGTCGCTGTGGCGCAAAAAACGCCTGAGTTGTCCAGCCTGGTGTCGGCCTTGACCTTTGCCAGCAACGATGGTGACCTGGTCAAGCTGCTGAGCAAGCGCGGCACTTTCACGGTGTTTGCGCCCACCAACGACGCGTTCAATGGGTTGGCAGCGGAGCTGCTCGGTGCAGGCAAAACCGCTACCGATCTTTTGGTGCCGGCCAACAAGGCGCTGGTGCGCGCGGTGCTGCAGTACCACGTGCTCGGCGCGGTTGTACCCAAAGCAGCAATTCCACTCGGCAAACCGATTGACCCACTGCTCGAAGGCAAAGACATCTTTAAGATCGATATGGTTGCCAGCAAACTCATCATCAACGACGGCCGCAACCGCAAATCTGAAATCACCGCAACCGACATCAAGGCCAAAAACGGCGTGGTGCACGTCATCAACAAAGTCATCTTGCCGGCAGACAAAGATATTGTTGAAACCGCGCTGGCGCTCAAGCCAGAGTTCAGTATTCTGGTCGAGGCGGTGGTTGCCGCGGACTTGGCAAGCGCCCTCAAAGGTACTGCGACACTGACCGTTCTGGCACCTACCAATGAAGCCTTTGGTGCCTTGCTGGCCGAGCTGAAAATTACTAAAGCGGCGTTGCTGGCAGACAAACCACTGTTGACGAAGGTGTTGACGTACCATGTGATTCTCGGCTTGGTGCTCAAAGCTGACGTACCCGTCAACACCCCCATCAAGACGTTGCAGGGCGAGACCTTGACAGTGGACGCAGCCTTTAAAATCACCGACCAGCGCGGCCGCAAGAGCGCAATCGTGATTACCGATGTGCTGGCCAAAAACGGGGTAATTCACGCGATTGACCATGTGATCTTGCCGAAGCCGTAGCTTCGGTAAGGGTCACATGCGGGCACGGGGCACAGGGCAGGTGATGCCCAGGGCCCGCTACCCACAGTTTCCAAGGAGTTTGGGGGAGAGCACAGAAAGTGCCCTACCCCATTTTTCTGCGCTGCAAATCCAGAACGAGGGGTTACTCACACCTCTCGGCCACTAGGCACTGACAACACTGAACCGGAATGCCATCGCGCTCAAGCCCAATTCTGCAAGCACTTGCTGCAGCCGGGTTCTGGCCGACTCCATTGCATTGCCATCAGCGCGCTCTGGCTTGCTGGCCAAAATCAATTCGTTTTTCATCGAATGCTCCCAGCCGACCAGCTCGGTGACAGTGACCTCATAGCCATTGGCCTGTAGTTGCAGGCAGCGCAGCACGTTGGTGATCTGGCTGCCAAACTCGCGCGTATGCAGCGGGTGCCTCCACAGCTCGGCCAGTGGCGTGCGGCTTAAATTCAGCGCTTTGCTTTTCTTTAACACCCCCGCCACTTCTGCCTGGCAGCACGGCACCAGCACCATGTGCTGCGCGCCTTTGGCCAAACCGAAAGCAATCGCATCGTCAGTGGCGGTGTCACAGGCGTGCAGGGCCGTGACGATGTCGATGCGGCCCGGCAGGTCACTTGAGGTGACGGCCTCTTTAACGGACAAATTCAGGAACGACATGCGCTCAAAGCCCAGCCGGGCTGCGAGCGCTGTGGATTTATCGACCAGCTCGGGCCGGGTTTCTATGCCGTAAATATGCCCAGCAATTTTTTGCCCGGCGTGCGCAACATTAAAAAACAGGTCGTACAAAATAAAGCCGAGGTACGACTTGCCCGCACCATGATCAGCCAGCGTGAAAGCGGGGCTGGTTTTTAGAACGCTGTTTAAAAGCGGCTCAATGAACTGGTACAGGTGGTAAACCTGCTTGAGCTTGCGGCGGGTGTCCTGGTTGAGTTTGCCCTCACGCGTGAGTATGTGCAGCTCTTTGAGCAGCTCAATGGACTGGCCGGGTCGCAACTCCTCAATGACTTGCGGTTGGTTTTTAGCTTGTTTTTGCATGCGCACGCAGTTTAGCGGTTGGCGCGAACTTCCCTTACACACTTCACACCAAAATACATTGTGAGCAATTTAATTGGGTGATAGAATTGAGGCATGCCTACAAAACCAAACGCCATGCTGCAACTGGACAACCAGTTGTGCTTTGCGCTGTATTCCGCATCGCTGGCTATGACCAAGGTCTACAAGCCACTGCTTGAGGAGCTGGGTTTGACTTACCCACAATATTTGGCTATGTTGGTGCTGTGGGAGCGTGATGGGTTGATGGTGTCTGAGCTGGGTGAGAAGTTGACGCTTGATTCAGGCACACTCACGCCGCTGCTTAAACGCCTGGAGGCATCCGGCTATGTCAGCCGCATTCGCGCTGTTGAAGACGAGCGCCGCGTATACATCACCTTGACATCTTCAGGGCGCAAGCTCAAAACACGCGCCGCCAAAATACCCGCCTGCATTTTGAGCGCCAGCCAGTGTTCTGTACCCGACCTGCTGCACCTGACCAGCCAGGTACATGCCCTGCGCAAGAAACTGGCCGCCTAATTTTAATTTTTCATTTTTTAGTCGCCTCAATTTCGAGGCATTTCAACCCAAGAAGGAAACACCATGACCAAACC
>JANPDQ010000359.1:0-2616 GCA_031431575.1 Polaromonas sp. | reverse complement strand
TTCGGGTCAAGCCACCAATACGCCAGCGCTAAAAGTGTGACGGCCACGAGCAAAAACGGCCCTACTGAGATGAGCAGGTCACGAATCGACAGCAGTGTGTAGCGGATGGCTTTTGGCATAGGTTTGCACCATAGCACGCCGGATGGCCCCAGATGCTTTGTTTTGGTTAAAAATTATGTAAAAAGTGCCTGTAGCCCAATAAAAATGGGCGCAATCAGCTATTAATTAAATAGCGTATAAATTGCCAAGTGCCTACGCCCAGCCTGCCAAGCGCAGCACCAAACCCGCAGCGCCCGAAGCTGCAATCACTGCAATCACGCCCCACTTCAAGCGCCACAAGGCCAGCGTGGCGGCCACCATGATGCCGATGCCAAGCCAATCTGGCTGCGCAAGAAACGCCTGTTGTGTGTCTATGGGGAACGCCACCGCAGCAATAAAAAACAGCGCCAAGTTCGCAATTACGCCGACCACCGCAGCAGTCACGGCTGCCAGCGGGGCAGTGAGTTTGAGATTGCCGCGGGTTGACTCCACGTACGGCCCGCCCGCCAAAATAAAAATGAACGATGGCAAAAAAGTGAACCAGGTCGCTACGCAAGCCCCAAGCGCCGCCCCCAAGAAAAGTGCCTCTGGCCCCATCACGGCCTTGCCCCAACTTGCGACAAAACCTACAAACGCCACGATGATGATGAGTGGTCCGGGCGTGGTTTCACCCAACGCCAAGCCGTCCATCATTTGCGCCGTGGTTAGCCACTGGTAGTGCTCCACAGCCGCTTGGTTGACGTACGGCAGCACCGCGTACGCTCCCCCAAAAGTCAGCAGAGCCGCCTTGGTAAAAAACCAGCCGACTTGCGTCAGCGTGCCTTGCCAGCCGTAGTTAAAAACCAGCAGCGCCATTGGCAGCAACCACAGCACCGCGCCGCACGACAGCACCAGCACCAGGCGGGGCAGCTTGAAGCGCGCGTGGGTTGGCGTGGGCGTGTCGTCGTCAATCAGCGCTGCTTCATGGATTCCTCCACTTTTGCCTGCGTGGCCCGGGCGCTTGCCTAACGCGCTGGGTGCAACGCGCGCCAGCACTGCGCCCATCACCAAAGCCGTTAAAACCACCCAGGGAAACGGAATTCTCAAGGCCCAAACAGCTATAAAACTCATAGCTGCTAGCGCCCATGGAACGGGCGCTAATAGCGGATTTCCCAGTGATTTACTGGCAATACGGTGCAAAGCATGCAGCACAATCGCCGCCACTGCGGGCTTGATGCCGTAAAAAATTCCGGCCACGATGGGTTGCTCGCCAAACGCCATGTAAACCCAGCTCAGCGCAATCAGCAGCACCAGTGAAGGCAATACAAACAGCGTGCCCGCCACCACACCGCCCCACGTACGGTGCATCAACCAGCCCAGGTAAGTGGCCAATTGCTGCGCCTCAGGGCCAGGCAGCAGCATGCAAAAATTGAGCGCATGCAAAAAGCGCTTTTCAGAAATCCAGCGGCGCTTTTCTACCAGCTCGCGGTGCATGATGGCAATTTGACCGGCAGGCCCGCCAAAGCTGATGAAGCCTAGCTGCAGCCAAAAGCGCAGCGCGTCATAAAAAGAAATGATGGGGACTTCTACAGCATCAGGGGCATCGGGAACATTGGGAACATTGGGAACATTGGGAACATTGGGAACATTGGGGGTATCAGGCGGACGCTCAAGCATCATTTTTCACCTTCGGCAGCGGCTTCTGGGGGCCAATTGTGCGTCTCTACCGGACTGCCTTGCCAGACTGCCTTAGAAGCGCTTTGGCACCAGGCGTAGAGCGCGTCATACATCGGCATGGCCGCTTCCAGCATGGCATGGTCGTCAATGTGAAGTTGCGACAAACCCAGCGACAGCGCCAGCAGGCCTGCTGACTCGGGCGCCATCTCCAGCCGGTCGGTATCGGCACCGCACACCATACGCGAAAGCTTGTTTAGCGCCGCGTGCTGCAGCCCAAACGCTTGTATCAGCACTTCAAAACTGCAGCGCTCGCCTTCGTGCGAAACCGGTGCACCGGGTATGTCGAATGCCACTGCATTCAAGCGCCTGGCTTCGTCGAACACCAGCGCGGCGGGCACATAAAAAAATTCAGCGCGTGGGTCGAGAAAGCGGCGAATCAGCCACGGGCAGGCAATACGGTCAATCTTTGGGCGGGCGCGTGTTACCCAGCGCGAAGGCTGCTGATTCGGCACACCCCAATCGCTGCGCTTGGCCATGGTCAATAGCGCGGCCATGCGCCAGTCTGCAATGGCTTGCGGCTTGTCAAAGCCGTCTTCGCCGCCTTCAAATCCCCCGGCAAGTGCCCAAGCGTTTACGCCTGCAGCGCGCAACGCAGCCGCCGCACCCGCGCTGACGGCGTGGCCGTAAACGCAATAAGCCACCACTTCCTGCTGGGGATTTTTGGCGAGTAGCGCTGCGGCGAAAGCCGGTATCTGATCGTTCGCGCAGCGCTGCGCACCCGCCAGCATTCGCGGGCTTGCGTCATAACGCGCCTGCGGCCGCACATCCAGCAGCAAGGGCGCGTTGGCATGGCGTAAACGGCTTCCCAGCGCATCCGGGGAAACAAACAAATCGGAAAGGGAATGAGAAGAATTGATACGG
>JANPDQ010000358.1:0-2380 GCA_031431575.1 Polaromonas sp. | reverse complement strand
CTGGGCGAGGGCGCATTCAAAGCCCTGTACGGCAAACGCAACTTTCGCGCGGCAGTCGAAGGCATTTTGGCGCGTGACGACGCTGCCTGGTGCGGCGAAAAAGGTTGCCCAGCGCAAGCCAGCGCGGCTCTGGACCGCACCTTGACGCGGCTCGAAAAAACCAACGGCACAGACATCAGCCAATGGACCTGGGGAAGGGCGCACAACGCCATTTCAGCGCACAAACCGTTCGGCAACGTGCCGCTGCTGGCCCGGCTTTTTGACGTGCGCGTGCCCACTGGCGGCGACACCTACACAGTCAACGTCGGCCAATACTGGCCCAACGACGAAAAAGCACCGTTCGCCAATCGGCACGCAGCGTCAATGCGTACCGTATTCGACTTGTCAGACCTGGAAAAATCGCAATTCATCTACCAGACAGGGCAGAGCGGTTTGATGTTTTCAGGCCGCTACCGGGATATGAGTAATGAGTGGGCAGCGGTGCAATACCGGCCACTGCAGATGAGGCCGGTCGCAATGACGCATCAGCTCCAGCTTGTTCCTTGAATGTTGGGATTTGGCTGATTCGGACGTTTTTAGGCAACTTGTATGCCAAATCGTGCTGTAGCGCAACGGATACGGGCGCAAATCGCTACTGTAATGATAGTGAATTGGGCAGTTTACGAGTGACGGTACTCGACGCCCCTTGTGACGGCCAACCGCGACGGGGGCATACCCTAAGGCCACGTCTACACGCACAAAGGCAAGACAATCGTGCTAAAGCATCAATTCGTTATGAATTTCGCAGTCCGCTTGTGATTCTCATCACCGCTGAGCACTAGCTTGCTGGCGCAGCACTTCGCCTTTTTTCATTTTCAAATAGTCTTCTTTACCCACTTCGCCAAGCTGCTCCGGGTATCTTTCAGTGGCGTCAAACCAGGCGTTCAGCCGGGCGTCGAGTTGATCTGGCGGCGCAACCCGCAGGCTGGCGAGGTACGCATCGATTGCCAGGTAGTAGCGCATGGTGTTGCGCTCAACCGCGCCGCGCATGCCGCCAACGTAGCTTTGAGAATCGCCTTGAGCCACTTTGGTGAACCCAATTTTTCTGCTGCCTGACGTCGCCAGGTACCCGCGCATGGCCAGCCTGCCAGCCACGCCGTAGCCATACGAATAGCGAAGGTGCAAGAAGGTTTTGCCTTCAGGCAATGGCACTGCGTCAATTTCAATGCGGTAATTGCTGGTGCCTAGTGGGCCATCGGGCGCGTCGAGCAGCACCGCTAAAAAATTAGGTGATGCGGACGGCACGCGCATGTCAAAGTCAATGGCAAATGTGTTGGCCAGTTCTTGCGGGGTTTTCTTGCCAAAGTTCACCTTCAGCAGGTTACCGCCACTGCTTTTGGCGGGTTCAGCGCGGCAGTACTTGGTGTTCAGGTGCAAGATGATTAGCTCGCACAAGCGGCTAGGGCTCTGCAGGGCTACGTTTGCAGTTGTGAACGGAGCGTTGACGATCGCATATGCATCGCCAGTTACCCGATTGTTGGTTTCTACCGACTCAATCACCAGCGGCCTGCCAAATACGTTGCTGGCCAGCGCCGGGCTCATGGCGGTGTATTTTTCAGTCAGTGACGCCGCCGTAAATGCGGGCTGCGGCACCAGCGATGGCTGGGCCCAAGCAGGAAGTCCGATGAAAGCCAAAGCGTAACCGCAGAACGCCCAAAAACGAAAATCTGAAATGAGTTGAGGACTTGGTTTTTGCATCGCCTCAGTCTGGCGCAGTTTTAAGCCAAGATCGGTAGCAGTTCAGCGCCGTAGCGTGTAGGCGATGCGCCAGAGCTTTCGGGTTTTGTCGCTTTGAATCGGATGAGGGGGGAGGCTCAAACTGTGCCTACCAACATCCAGTGGCCCGGGTGGCTGGTCCAAGCTGCGCGTTTGTTACTTAACATAATATACATCGTAGAACATTCAGATGGACTCTGAATTTTTACCATTTCCCAGGAGACTGCCTGCTTCGAATCGCTTTGAGCACCAATTCGGCTGCATCAGGCCGATTGGCTCGTTGTGCAAACTGCTGAGCTGTCAGGCCCTGGATGTTCTTCAACATCAGATCTGCGCCTTCATCAATCAACAACTTGACTGCGGCTGGGCTGCCGTACATGCTGGCCATCATCAGCGGCGTGGTGCCATTGGGCGATTCAGCATCGATGTACGCAAAGTTTTCGAGAAGCAACTTGATGACTGGCAAGTGTCCACCAGTAGCCGCGTAATGCAGCGGTGTCCAGCCTGTTTTGTTAACGTCCGCGCCTTTTTTGACCATCAGCTCGGCCAAAGCCAGCTGGCCTTTTAGCGCAGCAAGCATGAGCGGGCTTTCTCCTTGGGCGCTCAGCCTGTTCAGCTCAATTTT
>JANPDQ010000357.1:0-3029 GCA_031431575.1 Polaromonas sp. | reverse complement strand
CGCTTTGCCTGCATGGTGACCAGCAGCATGCAGGCCGGGGCGTCCAAACAATTGGAGTCTGACCCCAATTTAATGAGTGCGCTGAATGGGTTGTGCGAACGCTTGCGCGTGCCGGTTGAGTGCCGCGAGCTTGCCGCAGTGGTGGCGCGTGAGCATGTGCATGTTGCGCGCAGCGCGGTGCTGGGTGCTGAGGGTTTGGTGCAATTGCTACAGCGCTGCGATGCGTTTCGCAGGCCGCAGCGTTTCGCAGACGTGCTCCTCGCGTGTGAAGTCATCAGCGCTGCGGGGCAAACCAAAAGGCTGGAGCAAGCGCTAGCAGCTGCGCAAACCATTGCTACTGAAAAAATATCAAATGAAGCAATAAACACGTGCGCTAGAGGTCAAAATAATGGTGAAATGATTGCTCTGGCGATTCACAACGCCCGCGTGAGCGCTGCAGCCAAGCTTGGCTAGGAGCCTGCATTTGCTGCCGCCAGTGCCAACGCCAGCGCAGCAAAATCACCGATTTGCTGACCAAGCCCGGCGTTGACCAGCTCGCACCCATCGCCAAGCGCTGGCAGTCGGCCGGCAAGCTGCTCCGCTAACCTCGGAAGTAAAAATTCCCGGTGGTTCCAAAACACGCTGCCACCCAAATTAAAGCGCTGCACATCCTGCGTGGCCGCCAGGTTGTAGAGGTTTCGGCCCATGACGCGGCACGGCGCATCTGCTATTTGCAATGCAGCAGCGACACAGCAGTGGGCGGATTGCAAATAGTTGCACGTGTTTCCAGGCAATGCGCCGTCTCGGTGGCCACGGACTACAAACTTTCACCTCTTGTGGCGGTAATCTTGCTTAATGCCCTCTTTTCATGCCGAAACGCTACCAACCATCACACAACAAACAGCGCTTTTTCTGGACTTTGACGGCACGCTGGTCGAGCTTGCGGCAACACCGAATCTTGTCCACATGTCGGCCGACGTCATCGTTTCACTCACCACCCTGAACCTCAAGCTGGAAGGGGCACTGGCTTTGGTCTCTGGGCGCAGTTTGGGGAATCTGGATGCGTTTTTGCAGCCTTTGCGCGTGGCTGCCGCTGGCGAACACGGCAGCCAGCGGCGCAGTGCGAACGGACATCTGAGCCTTGTCGCGCCCGTTGACTTGGACATTGCCCTGGAAGCCGCGCAAGCGCTGGTGCTTGCGCATCCCGCCTTGCTTCTGGAGCGCAAAACCAACGGCATCAGCCTGCACTACCGCCAGGCGCCTGAACTTGAAGCCATTTGCATTGCGGCAATGCTGTCTGCTGCCGATTGCAACAGCGACATGGAGCTGATTCGCGGCAAGTGTGTGGTGGAGCTGAAACCGAAAGCAGCCAGCAAAGGCACGGCGATTGCCGACTTCATGCAGGAGGCGCCCTTTACGCGCCGTCAATGTATTTTTGCCGGCGACGACACCACAGACGAGTCAGGCTTTGCAGCCGTGCAAAGCATGGGCGGCTATGGGATAAAGGTCGGCCCAGGGCCAACTGCAGCGCACTACCGCTGCGCCAGCGTGACCGATATGGCATCTTGGCTGCGTGCTGCGGCCATCCTGCCCCATTTACCCAGCCAGCAACCGGTAAGCGCATGACTGGAGCACCCGCCGCATTGGGAAATTTCGCCCCAAACGCCACCCCTTCGTTGGCGCTGGGCGTGATTGGCAATTGCGCATTCAGCGCGTTGATTGACGCACGCGGCCGCATGGTGTGGTGCTGCCTGCCGCGCTTTGACGGCGACCCGATTTTCAATGCGCTGCTCGACACCAGCGACAAGGGCAGCGAGTTTGCCATCGAGATAGAAGACTTCTCCCACGCCCAGCAGTGGTATGAACCCAACACTGCTGTGCTGCATACCGTGCTGTACGACCACAGCGGACAAGCCGTAGAAATTACCGATTTCGCACCCCGGTTTTTAGAGCGCTCGCGCTACTTCAGGCCGGTGATGCTGGTGCGCCGACTCAAGCCCATTCACGGTGCGCCGCGTGTGCGGGTAGGTTTGAACCCACGCTTTGACTGGGGCCGCACCGAGCCCACCATCACCCAAGGCAGCGACCACCTGCGCTTTGTCGGCCCATCACAAACACTGCGCCTGAGCACCGACGCGCCGCTGCCGTATTTGCTGTCACGGCAACCCTTTGTATTGACCCGAGAGCATGATTTTTTTCTGGGGGCTGACGAATTTCTCGACGGCGGCGTGTCCGACACGGCGCGACTTTACGAGCAGGAAACCATTTCCTACTGGCGCAACTGGAGCCAGCGCCTGGCCCTCCCGCTGGAATGGCAAGACGCCGTGATCCGCGCGGCAATCACGCTAAAGCTTTCACTGTTTGAAGACACTGGTGCCATCGTTGCCGCCATGACCACCAGCATCCCTGAAGCGCCCAACAGCGCGCGCAACTGGGATTACCGCTACTGCTGGTTGCGTGACGCGTTTTTTGTGGTGCGGGCGCTGAACAGCCTCTCGGAAATGGGGACGCTGGAAGACTACCTGCGCTGGCTAGGCAACGTGGTGGCGCAGGCCAAGGGCGGGCACATTCAGCCGCTGTTCGGCATTGCCCTGGAGCGTGACTTGCCCGAGTCGATTCAAAGCCATCTTGGCGGTTACCGCAACATGGGGCCGGTGCGCGTGGGCAACCAGGCGCAAGAGCATTTTCAGCACGATGTGTACGGCAATGTGGTGCTCGGTGCGTCGCAAGCCTTTCATGACCACCGCTTGCTACACCGCTCTGGCGCGGCTGAGTTTGCGCAGCTAGAAGCCGTGGGCGAGCAAGCCCTGCGCAGCTACGACCAGCCTGACGCGGGCATGTGGGAATTGCGCACGCGCGCGAGGGTGCACACCTCATCGGCCCTGATGTGCTGGGCCGCGTGCGACCGGCTGGCCAAAATTGCCGACACACTCAAGCAACCCGCCCGCACTGCGTATTGGCATGGCCATGCTGAAGCCATGAAGACCCGCATCTTGCGTGAATCTTGGAGCGAGGCGCGCCAGGCATTTACCGAGAGTTTCGGCGGCAGC
>JANPDQ010000356.1:0-2187 GCA_031431575.1 Polaromonas sp. | reverse complement strand
GGCACCCATGGCGGCTTTGGCTGCGCCGTCTTCCATCTCATGCGTGGAGGGCTTGGCTTCTGCGGGCTGGGCGTTCAGCATGTTCATTGCGCTGATCAAAAGCAGCATGCCGCCGCCGACCTGAAAGCTGGCCAGCGAAATGCTGAAAAACTCCAGAATTTGCAGGCCCAGCAACGCGCTGGTGGCAATGACCACAAACGCACTGAAGGACGAAATCAACACCGTGCGCTGCTTTTGCGCTTTTGAAAAACCCTGCGTGTAGTGGATAAAAAACGGCACGATGGCCAGCGGGTTGACGATGGCCAACAGGGTGACTAGCGGTTTAAAGTCCATTGATTTCTTTCTTGATCTGGACAAATTTTTCTGCAGGGCCACCCCAAAAGAAAAAAGAGTGAAGCGTACTTAACGCCCCCCAGTAACATCCAGCAAAGTGCCAGTTGTGTATGCTGAATTGTCACTGAGTAACCAGACGATGGCCTGCGCCACTTCTTGCGCCGTGCCTGCACGCTGCATAGGCACACTGGGCACCAGGTCGCGCACGCGGTTCGGCAGCCCGCCTGATGCATGGATTTCGGTTTCTATCAAGCCGGGCCGCACAGCATTGACGCGAATGCCCTCTTGCGCCACCTCTTTGGCCAGCCCCAACGTAAACGTGTCGATTGCGCCCTTGGCAGCGGCGTAGTCCACATACTGGCCAGGCGCACCCAGCCGTGCGGCGGCGCTAGATACGTTGACGATGCTGCCGCCTGCGCCTTTGTGAAGCGTGCTCATGCGCTTGACAGCTTCACGCGCACACATGAAGCTGCCGAATACATTGATGGCAAACATGCGCTGCAGGCGCTGCAAGCTCATGGCGTCAACGCGGCTGGTCAGGTCCACCACGCCAGCGTTGTTAACGAGTGCGGTCAAGCGGCCGAGTTTGGCGTCCACTTTTTTGAACATGGCAATAACGTCGGCTTCAATGGCTACATCGGCTTGCACCGTAATCGCGTTGCCGCCGCCAGCGCGAATTTGCCGCACCACTTCATCCGCCGCCAGTGAGTTGGCGGTGTAGTTCACTGCAACTGCGTAGCCTTGGGCGGCTGCCAGCAGCGCCGTGGCCGCGCCAATGCCGCGTGAGCCGCCCGTGATCAGTACAACTTTTTCCAAACTATGCCTTTTAACTTGAGTAACCACTTGAGTAATCGTTTGCTTGCACAATGTACTTCACCTTTTTACCGACCACACCTCAATCACACCCCAACCACACATAACCGGAGTCATCGCCATGGGCCAAGTCATTCACCTCAAGTCACAAGACGGATTTAATCTGCCAATCTACGTTGCCCAGCCTGCAACCCAAGCCAAAGCCGCGGTTGTAGTCATACAAGAAATATTTGGCGTGAATTCTCATATTCAGGCCGTGGCAGATCGTTTCGCCGCGCAAGGCTATTTGGCGATTGCGCCCGCCATGTTTGAGCGCGTTACACCAGCGGTCAACCTGGGCTACGAGAGCGCGGATATGACGGCCGGTTCGGCCCTCAAGACAGCGGCTACCGCGTTGCCCGGCGCGGGCGTTCTACAAGACATTCAAACCGCCATCAACTACGGTGCAGAGCAAACCGGAGGCAAAGTTGGTATTGTTGGTTTTTGCTGGGGCGGCTTGCTCACGTGGCAAGCGGCCTGCACATTGAGCGGCATCACTGCGGCAGTGCCGTACTACGGCGGCGGCATGACCGCACCGGAGGAAATTGCGCGCCAGCCGAAGTGCAAAACCATGGCGCACTTTGCAGAGCTTGACCATTACATTCCGATGGATGGCGTGCACGCATTCGCCGCGGCTCGTCGTGAAGTTACCGTGCACACGTACGCTGCTGACCACGGCTTTAACTGCGACCAGCGCGGCTCTTATAACGAAGCCGCCGCCAACTTGGCGCGTGGACGCACGCTGGCATTTTTTGCTGAACAGTTGGCTTGAATCGCCCTTAAATTGATCTTTAAAGGCACAGTTTTATGCTTTTTAGGCCTCTAACGCACGTAATACGGGCGCAAGCAGCTATTATTTTAGTAGCGTTTGCGGTGCCGGCACACAGCGCTGACTACACCGGCCCGCTGTTTGACGCTCACCTGCACTACAACGAAGAGGCATGGAACGGGCAGGTCGGGCCGCACCCGGTTGCCGACGTGTTGGCGCGCATCAAAAAAAGC
>JANPDQ010000355.1:0-5170 GCA_031431575.1 Polaromonas sp. | reverse complement strand
CACTATTGAGCCGGACAAGCCGGATATTTTTCCACCCAACCAAATGGAGAGCCTTCGATGAAACTTCTGAAATATGCAGCGCTTGCACTAGGCGCAATGGCACTGAGCGGCTTGGCTCAAGCCAAAGATCCTCTGAAAAGCGTCGGCAAAAGTGAAGGTCAAGTCGACATCGTTGCCTGGGCCGGCTACATCGAGCGCGGCGCTACCGACAAAAAATTTGACTGGGTGACCGACTTTGAAAAAGCCAGCGGCTGCAAAGTCAATGTAAAAACAGCTGGCACGTCTGACGAGATGGTGGCGCTGATGAACGAAGGTGGTTTTGACTTGGTCACCGCTTCTGGCGACGCCAGCACACGCTTGATTCGCGGCAAAAAACTGCAGCCAATTAACGTGAACTTGATTCCAAGCTACAAAAACATTGACGCACGCCTGCAAAAAGCGCCTTGGCACTTCGACAACAACGTGCACTACGGCGTGCCGTACCAGTGGGGCTGGAACGTGCTGATGTACAACACCAAAGTTTTTGGCGACAAAAAACCCACCAGCTGGAGCGTGGTGTTTGAAGAGCAAAACCTGCCCGACGGCAAAAGCAACAAAGGCCGAGTACAGGCTTTTGACGGGCCAATTTACATTGCCGATGCAGCGCTGTATTTAATGAAGAAAAACCCGGCGCTGGGCATCAAAGACCCGTATGAGCTGAACGAAGTGCAATACAAAGCGGCGCTTGATTTGCTGCGCGGCCAGCGCAAACTGGTGGGCAAGTACTGGCACGATGCGTTTGTGCAAATTGACGACTTCACTAACGAAGGCGTAGTGGCTTCTGGCAGCTGGCAGTTTCAAGCCAATATTCTGGGCTCGAAAAAAGCGCCGATTGCCACCACGATTCCAGTTGAAGGCGCAAGCGGCTGGGCTGATTCAACCATGATGCATGTAGACGCTAAAAACCCGAACTGCGCGTACAAGTGGATGGAACATTCATTGAACCCGAAACTGCAAGGCGACTTGTCGGCGTGGTTTGGCTCAGTGCCAGCAGTGCCTGCTGCGTGCAAAGGCAACGCCCTGCTGACCGACGCTGGCTGCGCACGGCAGGGCTTTAATGATTTTGAAAAGATTTCGTTTTGGAAAACACCTGTGACTCAGTGCAAGACGCAAGACAACAAATGCGTGCCGTATCACAAATGGGCGTCTGACTACATCTCGATTTTGGGCGGTCGATAGTCCGTCGTTACCCACAGCCAGTATTAGCAAAGCCCTGCAGCGCAACGCTGCAGGGCCAGCTGGCGTATGAAACAAATTTAGAGATTAATGAAAGCCACACAAGGATGACCTACGCCGTCAGCTTGCGAGATGTCTCGTGCACGTTCACGTCTGGGGGCAAGTCAGTACGCGCGGTAGACAACATCAACTTGAACGTTGAAGCTGGCGAGTTTTTCACGTTATTGGGGCCATCGGGTTCGGGCAAAACAACCTGCCTGAGAATGATTGGCGGCTTCACGTTGCCAACCAGCGGAACCATTGCCATCGAAGGCGAAGACGTCAGCTTAAAGCCGCCCTACGCACGGCCAGTAAACACTGTGTTCCAGGACTACGCACTATTCCCGCACATGAGCGTGCTGGACAACGTGGCCTACGGCCTGATGGTGCGCGGCATTGACCGCCGCACGCGCGAGGCCAAAGCGCATGGACTACTAGACACCGTTCAATTACCCGACGCAGCGCACCGCAAGCCGCCGCAGCTCTCAGGCGGGCAGCGCCAGCGTGTTGCGCTGGCCCGGGCATTGATCAATGAGCCAAAAGTGTTGTTACTCGACGAGCCGCTCGGTGCGCTGGACTTGAAGCTGCGCGAGCAAATGCAAAGTGAGCTGAAAAGCTTGCAACGGCACTTGGGCATCACGTTTATTTTTGTCACCCACGACCAGCACGAAGCGCTGTCAATGAGCGACCGCATTGGCGTGTTCAACAAGGGGCGAATTGAGCAGATTGCAACGCCAAACGAGTTGTACCACCAGCCCAGCACGCGTTTTGTGGCGGAGTTTGTTGGCACGGCAAATATTCTGGAAGGCCAGGACGCCAAACGATTTGGGGCAAGTGGTCCCATCATGATTCGGCCCGAACAGATTACTTTGGTGGACGCTGCGCACGTCCAACCAGGCACCGCACCTCAAGCCGCTGGCACAGTGAGCGAAGTACAGTTTTTTGGCTCTTTTTGGCGGGTTAGCGTGCAAGGCTATGAAGGCGGCGCGCATTTTTTGGTCGATATACCGATGCACAGCGGTGCAGCCGCGCCACATGTCGGCGCTGCAGCAAATCTGTTTTGGGCGGCCAACGCGTTTCACACCATCGGTAGATCCCCCACAAGGCTGGGCCCGACATGACCACTTACCGACCAGGCGCACTCGACCAGCTTTCAACCCTGCTCTACACGCGCAAGGGTTTGCTGCTGGCAGTACTGCTCGCGCCGCCGCTACTATGGTTTGGCATTGTGTATTTGGGCTCCCTGCTCGCCTTGCTAGGTAACAGTTTTTTCCGGCTGGACGATTTCACCGGGCAAATTGTTCGTGAATTTGGTTTTAGCAATTTCGTTGAAATTTTCAGCCCCACCAATTTAGATGTCGCCCTGCGCAGCACGGTTATGGCAGTTGCCGTAACCGCTGCCTGCACGTTGATTGGGTTTCCCATCGCCTACTACATGGCGCGACATGCACGCGGCTACCAAAAAGCACTGCTGTACGTAGCCATCATGCTGCCGCTGTGGTCCAGCTATGTGGTCAGGCTGTACGCGTGGAAGCTGCTGCTGGCCAAAGAAGGCGCGATTTCGTGGACGCTACAAACCATCAATGCGCAGTGGCTGCTCGATGGTTTGCTGTCTCTGCCAATCATCGGCGGCTCGTCGCTTAGTTTCTCACCGATGGGCACATTCATTGTGTTTGTCTACATGTGGCTGCCCTTCATGATTTTGCCAATTCAGGCAGCAATAGAGCGTATTCCCGGGTCTTATCTTGAAGCGTCAAGCGATTTGGGTGCTTCACCCGCACAAAGCTTTTGGCAGGTTATCTGGCCGTTGGCTATGCCGGGTGTGGCTGCTGGGTCGATTTTTACTTTTTCACTCACACTGGGCGACTACATCATTCCGCAAGTCATTGGCAATTCAACGTTGTACATCGGGCAAGTAGTGTTCCGCCAGCAAGGAGTGGCGGGCAACCTGCCGTTTGCCGCAGCTTTCTCGTTGGTGCCGATTGTGATTATTGCGGTGTACCTGTACCTGGCCAAACGCAAAGGTGCTTTTGATGCGCTTTGAACGCACTAAAGCCACGTCAAGTCCCACGCTTGGCGCGGGGCGCGGGCTCAAGCTTTCAGTGTGGGCTGGCGTGTTGTTTTTGCACGTGCCGTTGGCGCTGATTATTTTGTATGCATTTAGCAGTGAGGATAAAAGCTACGTGTTCCCGCCGCCAGGTTTAACCACGCAATGGTTTGCAGTGGCAATGGAGCGGCAAGACGTGTGGGACGCCATGGGCCTGTCGTTTCAAATTGCGCTATGGGCCACTGCCATTGCAATGGTTTTAGGAACACTTGCCGCTGGTGCACTGGCCCGTACACCGTTTTTTGGCCGTGAGGCAATTAACTTGCTATTGATTCTGCCAATTGCCATGCCCGGCGTAATTACCGGCATATCGCTGCGCTCGGCCTACCACGCGATGGATATTCCCTTCAGCTTTTGGACCATCGTGATCGGCCACGCCACGTTTTGCGTAGTGGTGGTCTACAACAACGCGGTTGCGCGACTGCGGCGCATCAGCCCGTCGCTGCTTGAAGCGTCAATGGACTTGGGTGCCAACTGGTTTCAAACCTTTCGCTACGTGCTACTACCCCAGCTAGGCACTGCACTGCTGGCAGGCGGTTTGCTGGCATTTGCGCTAAGTTTTGACGAAGTCATCGTCACCACCTTTACTGCAGGCCAGCAAACCACGCTGCCGATCTGGATGCTGCAAGAACTTATCAGGCCGCGCCAACGGCCGGTGACCAATGTGGTCGCCGTCATCATGATTGGGTTAACTTTTATACCCATCGTCGCCGCGTATTGGCTTACGCGGTCTGATGAAGACAGCAACAACCGTTAGCGGACCAGTTAGCCCTATTTTTTTACGCCAAACTCATCACCATCACCATCAGCATCAGGAGCCAAATCATGGGAAAAAACGACCATCCTCAAGTGACTTTTTACACCGACCTTTTGATTAACCAACAGTTGGTTAAAGGCGGCGGCACAGGCGAGCAAATTCTTAACCCGGCCACTGGTGAAGTACTGTGCATCGTGCCCGAAACATCACCAGAACAACTCAACGCAGCGGTGGAAGCGGCCAGCGCAGCGTTTGGGAGCTGGTCGCAAACTACACCTGCCGAGCGCAGCACTGCGTTGCTCAAACTTGCCGACGTTGTTGAGCAGAACGCCGAGCAATTTGCCCGGCTGGAATCGCTCAATTGCGGCAAGCCCTACGCGCGTGCGCTGGGCGATGAAATCCCCGCCATAGCCGATTGCTTTCGCTACTTTGCAGGTGCGGTGCGCTGCATGAGCGGCCCCATAGCGGGCGAGTATTTGGCTGGCCACACCAGCATGATTCGGCGCGATGCGGTGGGCGTCATTGCGTCCATCGCGCCCTGGAACTACCCACTGCTGATGGCCGCATGGAAGACTGCGCCAGCGCTGGCCGCAGGCAACACCGTTGTGCTCAAACCCAGCGAGCAAACACCACTGACTGCCCTGCTGTTTGCAAAACTGGCCGCAGAGATTTTGCCCAAAGGCGTGCTGAATGTGGTGTGCGGGCGCGGCACCACGGTGGGCCAGCCACTGGTAGAGCACCCCAAGGTGCGCATGGTTTCAGTCACTGGCGATGTGTCCACGGGCAGGCGTATTTTGCAGGCAGCTGCAGGCACGCTCAAGCGCACGCACCTCGAACTGGGTGGCAAAGCCCCGGTGATTGTTTTTGACGATGCCGACCTTGCAGAAGTAGTAGCAGGTGTGCGTAATTTTGGTTACTACAACTCCGGGCAAGATTGCACCGCTGCATGCCGCGTTTACGCCGGGCCGAAAATTTACGAGCGCCTGGTGGCCGACCTGACCAACGCTGTCAGTAGCTTAAAAATGGGCCTGCAAGACGAAGCCAACGTTGAA
>JANPDQ010000354.1:0-1689 GCA_031431575.1 Polaromonas sp. | reverse complement strand
TGGCGCGCGTCGCGCTCAGCATAGGTCACAAGGTAGGCATTGAGCCATTCATAAGGCTCAAGCGTGCGCGAATACAAGGCCGGGTAAAAGCCCTTAACCAAGTGGCTGGCGTACTCTGGCTCCAGCAGTTTGGCGTCCCGTAGCTCGGCAATCGACAGGGGCAGCAATTCAACCAAAGCCGTGCGGCCAGCCAGACTCTGCGTGACACCGGAGAGCAATGACAAGTTGTGCGACCCCGTCAGTACAAACTGCCCTATGGTGCGTGAGGCATCCACCACACCTTGCATTTCAGAAAACAATTCAGGCGCGTTTTGCGCCTCGTCAATCACGGCACCGCTTGGGAATTGCCGCAAAAACTCCGCCGGCTGCGTCCGTGCAAATTCACGCTGCGCAGGTGCTTCTAAAGACACATAGGGTTTGTGGGGCAACAACTGCCGTACCAACGTGGTTTTGCCAGACTGCCGCGGACCCGTGATAGTTAAAACGGGAAACCCCTGCAGCAAACGCAAAATTCGAGGTGACGCGTGTCTTAAAATCATTGTTTACATATTCGGATTATTATTCCGGTATTGTAAACAATGACAAACTTTGCACTTTTGGCTACTTAATCCACAACCGCACCGCGTCCCAAGCCCGGCCCAGTACGCCGGCTTCTTCTACTGCCTCCAGCGCAACCAGGGGTACTTCGGCAATCACTGCCGGGTTGTCGCCTGCGGTGATTTTCAAGCTGCCAAGCGCCTGGCCTTTGGTAAATGGTGCTACTAGCGGGTCGGGTCTGGCAACTTGGGTTTTCAGCTTGCTGCCGCTGCCAGCGGGCACCGCCACCACTATGGCCTGCGCCTGGCCGAGTTTTACGGTGGGTGCCTTGCCTTTCCACACCTCGGGCGTAGCCACGGCCTGGCCCGCGTCAAACAGTTTTACCGCTTCAAACGCGATGTAGCCCCAGTTCATGAGCTTTTGCGATTCATTGGCCCGGGCGCTGTCGCTTGCAGCGCCCAGCACAATGGCCAGCAGGCGGCGCTGGCCCATTCCGCCATTTACGCCCGCCGCGCCCAGGTTGGGGAAGTCGCGCTTGGCGGTAGCAATCATGCAGTAGCCAGCGGCTTCGGTATGGCCGGTTTTCAGGCCGTCAACGCTCGGGTCTCTAAACAGCAGCGTGTTGCGGTTGGTGTCGTTGGCGGCGGGCGTGCCCGCGTAGCGGTATTTTTTAATGGCTGAAAAACCAACGTATTCAGGGAAATCCGTCATCAGCCGGGTTGACAAAATACTCAAGTCCCGCGCGGTGGTGGTGTGGCCGGGCTCGGTCAGGCCTTCGGGGTTTTTATAGCTGGTGCTTTTCATGCCCAGCGCCTTGGCCTGCTCGTTCATCAGCTGCACAAACCGCTCGGCCGTGCCGCCCACGCCTTCTGCCAGCGCCATGGTGGCGTCGTTGCCAGACTGCACCACCATGCCTTTGATCAGGTCTTCCACTGGCACCATCATTTTGGGGTCAATGAACATGCGGGAACCCGGCATTTTCCAGGCGCGCTGGCTGACTGGCAGCGTTTGCTTCAGGTCGATTTTTTTAGACCGCAGCGCGTCAAACACGATGTATTCGGTCATCAGCTTGGTCAGTGATGCCGGCTCAATGGGCGCGTCGATGTTTTTCTCGGCCAATATCTGGTTGGCCGTGACGTCCAGCAGCAGGTA
>JANPDQ010000353.1:0-5351 GCA_031431575.1 Polaromonas sp. | reverse complement strand
GCGTCAGTCAAAGCCTCATGGCCGCGCCAAAAATCGTTGTCTTTGCAGCGGCGGCTTAAAAATTCACGCAGGCGCTGCAGCGCTGGCAGCGGCCACACCAGGTGCCGACCCGACAGTAGCAGCAAGCTGTTCAAGTCGCGCCGCACATTGAACTTTGCGCCTTGGCGCGCCGCCAGCGTCAACACAAAGTGTGAACACATCAGGTCGAGCACGGGCGCGTCTTTCAGGCCGGGTGACAGCATGAGTTGTTCAGGTGCAAAACGCTTGGTTTTCATCACGTCTCCAAATTAAGGAAAAGCTGCGCTGCAAAATAAATGCGGCACATCCATAACGCCACTTAGCCGCGTGGGGACTACACAGCTGGCAAGCCCGCCCCGTGAAATATGCCGCACTTCAGCCGACATAATCCACCACATTGAATAGCCACATCGGTTTGTGGCTTTGAAGGACGCTCATGCCAACGCTTGCTGATATTGAACTTGCCGCCACCCGCTTAAATGGCCAGGTGCTGAATACGCCCTGCGTGGAGTCGCGCACACTGTCCAACCTAACGGGTGCGCAGATCTTTCTGAAGTTTGAAAATTTGCAATATACCGCTTCTTTTAAAGAGCGGGGTGCTTGCAACAAACTGAGCCAGCTTACCGCCGCAGAGCGCGAGCGCGGGGTGATCGCGATGAGCGCGGGTAACCACGCACAAGGCGTTGCGTTTCATGCGCAGCGCCTCGGTGTGCGCGCAACCATCGTCATGCCGCGCTTCACGCCTGGCGTGAAGATTGAACGCACGCGCGGCTTTGGCGCCGTGGTAGTTTTGCACGGCGACACGCTGGACGAATCACGTAGCCACGCCTTGGCGCTGGCCAGCGCGCAGGGCCTGGTGTTTGTGCACCCGTACGACGACGAGGCAATCGTTGCCGGGCAAGGCACAGTCGGCCTGGAAATGATGCAGGCCGTACCTGAGCTGGACACCCTGGTGATTGCAGTCGGTGGTGGCGGTTTAATTGCAGGCATTGCCGTAGCCGCAAAGGCACTCAAACCATCAATTGACATTGTGGGCGTGCAAACCAGCCGTTTTCCGGGCATGGTCAACGCCATCAAAGGCACAGCGCACCCACAAGGCAGCAGCACGATTGCAGACGGCATTGCGGTGGGCACGCCCGGCGTGATTGCCACTGCCATCATCAAAGAGCTGGTCAGCGACATGCTGCTGGTTGATGAGGGCGACATTGAGCAAGCCATCGTCATGCTGCTGGAAATTGAAAAAACGCTGGTCGAAGGCGCGGGCGCAGCCGGGTTGGCAGCGCTGCTCAAGTTTCCTGAGCGCTTTGCAGGCAAAAAAGTCGGCCTGGTGCTGTGCGGCGGCAATATTGACCCGCTGCTGCTGGCGTCGATCATTGAGCGCGGCATGGTGCGGGCCGGTCGACTGGCGCGCATTACCGTCAGCGTGCGCGATGTGCCCGGAGCGCTCGCAAAAATCACCGCTACCGTTGCTGCAGCAGGTGCGAATATTGATGAAGTCCACCACCAGCGCGCTTTCACGCTGCTGGCGGCGCAAAGCGTTGAAATTGAGCTGGTGATTCAGACCCGGGGCCGCGAGCACATTCAAGAAGTGCTGCTAGCGCTGGCGGCTGCGGGTTTTGAGGCAGCGGCGCAACATTGAGCCGTTTTTAAGTAACTACTTAGCTCAACAAAGAAAACACCTTCACCGCAGAGGCGCAGAGAACGCAGAGCAAGAGGAGGTAAGAAAAGGAAGTTTCTCTGCGAACCTCTGCGTTCTCTGCACCTCTGCGACTCTGCGTTGAATGACTTCGAAATTCTGCGTTGTTAAATAGAATACTCAGAAGTTACCATTTTTAATCGAATAATGCCTACAGCGCAATAAATATGGGCGTAAGTAGCTATTAATATAATAGCTATCAGGTTGCGAAAGCGCGGCTACCGCAAATGTTTGCGCATCTTGGCGTTAAAAAGCTGGGGAATGCTGGCGCTGCGCCGACCGGGAAGCAGCTCGAAACTCTCGCCAGCGCTGATGGCGCCTGCTTGCCGCACCGACAAGTAAAACCCGCAAAACCCGCTGGTCGCCATCAGCCGCGAGGCATGCGCAAAACCCATGGCGGCGTTGAATTTGTGACACGGCTCGCGCGGAATCGTCACCGCCAAGGCGCAGTTGGGAAACTGCAGCACGTCGCCAGCCCAAACGTCGGATTCAAGCAAGCCGCTCAGCGTCAGGTTTTCGCCCAGCAGTCCGGGTTGCAGCGAGTCGTCCATCGAACTGACCGCTGCGCTGAGGCGCGCATCGCGCCAAAACGAGTAATGCTCAGACGGGTATGCGTAAATGGCTTTTTCCAGCCCGCCATGGATCGACAAATCAGCCTGCTCGTCGCCCATCAGCCCTAGAGGCATTACTGGCACATCGCCCGCGATGGGCTCCTTACCCATCGCGGTCAGCACGGTGCGCTCGCCCATTTTTACCCGGCGGGCGGCGCCAATTTGCACAGACAGCAGCTTCAGCATGTTTTCATTTGCTTCATTCAACCAAGGTAAAATCGCTTCAACACATTTTAGGAAGCCCCATGTCAAACGCATCACACCCAAAGCCGCACACAGCAGATGCCCACCACACGGCAACTGACGGCAACGCTGCACCGGCCGCGCCGGATGCGATTGACGCGGTGGCCCACGCAGCACCGATTATCTTGCCCATTGTTGGCGGCGTTTTGATGTTCTTGCTGGCTTTTATTGCGATTTTTATGGCGTAAGCCAGGTTTTAACCGCTTAACTCAGCCCGCAGCAGCGGGCTTTTTTTCGCCTCGCGTAAACGCACGGTGCTGCGACGTATTTGAAGGCATAACCCCATGCAGGTTTTGCATATCTTTTGGCCGTACCTGCGTGGTAACTGGCAGCGGTTGTTCTTAAAATGACAATTCTGACTGGCAAACAAGCCGCCTTCGCGTTGCGCTAAACCCACCGCAACGCCAGGCCAGCGCCGCAGCACACACCCGCTGCGACCCGCCCCGCCAAGCCAGACCCGCAACCCCACAGACTTCACCCCCAAGCGCCATACCGACAACCGTTTGCTGCCCCAGACGCTTACCGACATCACGCTTTTAACTTTGGACTAACTCAGGAAATTTGCCACTATGAACCACCCCGCCATGCAAGGTCTTCAGTTGAATACGCCCAGCTACGTGAAAAACGCCAAGCTGGTTGCCTGGGTTGCCGATATGGCCGCGTTGTGCAAGCCCGATGCGATTTACTGGTGCGACGGCAGCGAGACCGAATACCAGCGCCTATGCCAGCAACTGGTCGATGCCGGAACGTTCAAAAAGCTGAACCCCGTCAAGCGCCCCAACAGCTTTTTAGCCTGCAGCGACCCAACCGACGTAGCCCGGGTGGAAGACCGCACCTACATTTGCTCAGCCAAAAAAGAAGACGCTGGCCCCACCAACAACTGGATGGCCCCGGCCGAGATGCGCAAAATACTGCAAACCGGTGCTGCTGGAAAACCGGCATTGTTTGACGGCTGCATGGCAGGCCGCACGATGTATGTTGTGCCGTTTTCAATGGGCCCACTCGGCTCGCCGATTGCACATATTGGTATTGAACTGTCTGACAGCCCGTACGTCGCCGTGAACATGAAAATCATGACGCGCATGGGCCAGGCCGTGTTTGGTGTGCTGGGCACCGATGGCGACTTTGTACCGTGCGTGCACAGCGTGGGCGCGCCGCTGCAAGCCGGGCAGGCTGACGTGACGTGGCCGTGCAACCCGACCAAATACATATCGCACTTTCCTGAAACGCGGGAGATCTGGTCTTATGGTTCGGGCTACGGCGGCAACGCGCTGCTGGGCAAAAAGTGCTTTGCGTTGCGCATTGCGTCCAATATGGGCCGCGCGGACTCGCAGGGGCCGTCTGGTAGCCTGGGCTGGCTGGCCGAGCACATGCTGATTTTGGGCGTGACCACGCCGCAGGGCAAAAAATACCACGTAGCAGCAGCCTTCCCGAGCGCCTGCGGCAAAACCAACTTTGCGATGCTGATTCCGCCTGCGGGTTTTGACGGCTGGAAAGTCACCACCATTGGCGACGATATTGCGTGGATCAAACCCGCGGCGGATGGCAAGTTGTACGCGATTAACCCCGAAGCCGGCTACTTTGGCGTTGCTCCCGGCACCAACACGCTGACCAACCCCAACTGCATGACCAGCATTGAGCGCGACACCATCTTTACCAACGTCGCCCTGACAGACGACGGCGACGTGTGGTGGGAAGGCATGGGCAAAGACAGCGCCGACTGCCCCGCACACGCCATTGACTGGCAAGGCAATGACTGGACACCGGCGATTGCCAAAGCCACTGGCGCAAAAGCGGCACACCCCAATGCCCGCTTTACCGTGGCCGCTACCAACAACCCGGCGCTTGACGCCGCATGGGACGACCCAAAAGGCGTGGCGATTGATGCATTCATGTTTGGCGGCCGCCGCTCCACCACCGTGCCGCTGGTCACTGAAGCGCGTAACTGGACTGAAGGCGTGTATATGGCTGCCACCATGGGCAGCGAGACAACAGCTGCAGCCACCGGGCAGGCCGGCGTAGTGCGCCGCGACCCGTTTGCGATGCTGCCGTTTGCTGGCTACAACATGAGCGACTATTTTGCGCACTGGCTGGGCATGGGCGAAAAGCTTGAAAAGCTGTGCGCCGCGTCTGGCGCGGCCATGCCAAAAATTTACACCACCAACTGGTTTCGCAAAGGCCAAACGGGTGAAGGCAGCGGAAAATTCGTTTGGCCCGGCTACGGCGAAAACATGCGCGTGTTGAAGTGGATGATTGACCGCATTGAAGGCAACGGCCAGGGTACAGACAACTTGATGGGCGTGACACCTGGCTATGCAGACCTGACCTGGACCGGACTTGATTTTTCAGCCGAACAATTCAACACCGTCACCAGCATAGACACAGCAGCGTGGCAGGCAGAGCTCGCCTTGCACACCGAGCTGTTTACGCAGCTTGCGCACCACCTGCCGCAAGCGCTGCTAGACACCAAGGCGGTGATTGAGAAACGCCTGGCGGCTTGAATTTGGCGGCTCCAATTAGCCGCCAAGGCTTTCACCTTAGATGTACAGTTGCTGGTAGGGGCGCAGCGATGGTTTTTGCGTATCTTGCACAACGGCTGCCACGGAAACGTGCGCTACTTTGGCGAGAATTGGGGCGTTAAAGTCTTGATCGTCGCGCGTCATGGCCGCTTGCAAGTCGCTCATAACCCTCGGGTCTTTCTGGGCAGCCGCCCACAAACGCTGGTCTGATTTCGCTTCGGCGATGGCGCGAGACCAAGCGTCGGCTGAAGCTTTCATGCGTGA
>JANPDQ010000352.1:0-4431 GCA_031431575.1 Polaromonas sp. | reverse complement strand
CGCGCGCAGCGTGCGGGCAGACAAGCCTTTAATACCTACGGTTGACTCGTAGAGCAAAAACGTCTCAAGAATGGCGTGCGGCTCACGCGCATACAAATCGTCACTGGCCACTTCCAGCATGCCGGCTTTGTCAAAAAACCGCTCATTGATTTTGCGCAGTGCATGGGTTGCCGGGTTCAAGCGCTCTTCAATGTTCAGCAGCAAAATCAAATTGAGCTGGCTCACTGCCTTGGCAGCCCAGTAGTAGCGGCGCATCAAGGCCTCGCTTGAGCGGCGCACCAGGCGGCCATCGGCAGTAATTTGGCTGGCGTAACCGAACGATTCCGCCACAGCGGTTTGAAGGTCAAACACCAGCCGGTCTTCACGGCGCTTGGCCAGCAAATGCAGGCGTGCGCGAATCAAGCTCAGCAGCGCCTCGTTGGCCTTGATCTGGCGCACCTCAAAGGGTGTTGCCAAGCCATTTTTTGCCAGGTCGTCCCACGATTTGCCCAAGCCCGCAGCGCGTGCCACCCACAACACCACCTGCAAGTCACGCAGGCCGCCGGGGGACTCTTTGCAGTTGGGCTCCAGCGCGTACGGCGTATTTTCAAACTTGTTGTGGCGCTGGCGCAGCTCAAGGGTTTTGGCAACAAAAAATGCTTTTGGCATCGTTGCGGCGGTCAGCTGCTCTTGTAGCTGCGCAAAAAGTATTTTGTCGCCCACCAGCAGCCGCGCTTCAAGCAGCGACGTTTGTACAGTTACATCTTTTGAGGCTTCATCAACACACTGCGAAAGGCTGCGCACGCTGGAGCCAATTTCCAGCCCGCTGTCCCAGCAGTTGGTAATGAAGGTTTCTATTTTTGCCTTGAGCGCGTCGTCGTCGTCGGGGCTTGCGCCTTCTGCCAGCAGCAGCAGCACGTCTACATCTGAGTGCGGAAACAGCTCACCCCGCCCGTAGCCACCCACTGCCACCAAACAAAATTCAGGTGAAAAACCAGCCAAATTCCAAAGCTTTTGCAGCGTACCGTCGGTGTGCTTACTAAGCTTCTGCAGCATGCCCCAAATGCCACGGGTTGACGCGCCGCTGGTGGCCAGCGACGTAAACAGGGCGTCTTTACCAGCGCGGTACTGTGCACGCGCCAAAGCGAGTTGCGGCATGGCGCTGCCTTTACGCTGATCGTTGTCTATGACGTTACGGCTTCTTGCGCCGTAACCACTGCCTGCTGCGGTACAAAAGCCGGAACCGGCGGGCTGCCGCTTGACAAGGTGAGCACTTCATAGCCCGTTGGGGTGACCAGCACCGTGTGCTCCCACTGCGCCGACAGTGAATGGTCTCGGGTGACGATAGACCAGCCGTCTTTTTCAGGCCCGTCCTTGATGTCGCGTTTGCCCGCATTGATCATTGGCTCGATGGTAAATGTCATGCCTTCTTTGAGTTCTTCAAGCGTGCCCGGTTTGCCGTAGTGCAGCACTTGCGGGTCTTCATGAAAACGGTTGCCGATGCCGTGGCCGCAAAACTCGCGCACCACTGAAAAGCCCTGGCGCTCGGCGAACTGCTGAATCGCAAAGCCAATGTCGCCCAGCCGCACGCCAGGCTTGACGCGCATGATGCCCTGCCACATTGCCTCATACGTGATGCTGCACAGCCGCTTGGCAGCAATTGATGCTTCACCCACCACATACATGCGGCTGGTGTCACCATGCCAGCCGTCTTTGATCACGGTGACGTCAACGTTCACGATGTCGCCTTTTTTCAGCGGCTTGTCATTCGGTATGCCGTGGCACACCTGATGGTTTACCGATGTGCACAAGCTTTTTGGGTAGGCTGCGTAGCCTTGCGGCTGGTAGCCCAGCGTGGCGGGAATGGTGTGCTGCACCTGGGTCATGTAGTCATGCGCCAGGCGGTCGATTTCGTTGGTGGTGATGCCGGGCAAGATGCGCGGCGTCAGGTAGTCCAGCACTTCAGAGGCCAGTTTGCCCGCCACACGCATGCCGTGGATTCCAGCGGCGTCTTTGTAGGTGATGCTCATACTTTGGATTATCCCACTGCAGGCAATCGCCTGCGCGCCCAAGGCCAGTAAAGGCAGGGAAGGCCGCTGGTAAAATTTAAGGCCCGCCCTCTCAACCCCACAGACTGCCCATTTCGTGACCCTTCACTTGACCACTTTTGAGGGCGAGCCGCACGGCAAAAGCCCGTACAACGGCCCGATCAATGCCCTCAGCGACTTTCGCGCTGCCCAGCTTTTACCGCTTCTGCAAGCTATCGAGCCAAAAATAACCAGTGTGCGGGCGCGGTTTATTCACCTGGTTGCGACTGAGCACGTCCCCGACGACGGCGCGGTCAAGCAGCTGAGCGAACTTTTGAGTTACGGCCAGCCTGCCGAGCCAGTTTCTGGCAAGGCGGCTGATAGCGCAGTGTTTATCGTGTCTCCACGCTTGGGCACGGTGTCGCCATGGGCGTCAAAAGCCACCGACATTGCGCGCAATTGCGGCTTGGAAGTAAAGCGCATCGAGCGAATCACTGAATTCCGGGTTAATTTCAAACACGGTTTGTTCGGCAAAACGGTTTTAAATGCAGACCAGTCCAGCCAAATCGCTGCGTTGCTGCACGACCGAATGACGGAAAGCCTGCTGGCCGACCGCGCCCATGCCGCGCAGCTGTTCACTGAACTGCAAGGTGCCGCGCTGCAAACCATTGACGTGCTGCAAGGCGGCAAAGCTGCGCTGGTTGCGGCCAACACTGAGTTTGGCTTGGCGTTAGCGGACGATGAAATCGACTACCTCGTAGGAGCATTTGCCAAGCTCAACCGCAACCCGACCGACGTTGAGCTGATGATGTTTGCGCAGGCCAACAGCGAGCACTGCCGCCACAAGATCTTCAACGCCGATTTCACGATTGATGGCGTGGCTCAAGGCATCAGCTTGTTCGGGATGATCCGCAATACGGAAAAGCTCAACCCGCAACACACGGTGGTGGCCTATTCAGACAACGCATCGGTCATGGAAGGCTCTAAAAGACAGGTTTTTAATGCAAAATTGGCCTCTAGCCCAAGTAAAACACGCGCAAGCAGCTATCAAAAATATAGCGAATTGAACGACGTGTTAACCCACGTTTTGATGAAGGTAGAAACGCACAACCACCCCACAGCCATCTCACCTTTCCCCGGTGCATCAACTGGCGCAGGCGGCGAGATTCGTGACGAAGGCGCAACAGGGCGCGGCTCCAAACCCAAGGCGGGATTGACGGGGTTCACCGTTTCAAAGCTGTTTGATACGGCCTACGGCAAGCCAGACCATATCGCCAGCGCCCTGCAAATCATGACGGAAGGCCCGCTAGGTGGCGCGGCTTTCAACAACGAATTTGGCCGGCCCAATCTGAACGGCTACTTTCGGGAATACGAGCAAACCGTAGGCGGTCAGCGCTGGGGCTACCACAAGCCCATCATGATTGCAGGCGGGCTGGGCACGATCGATGCTGAACTGACAAAGAAGATTTTGTTTCCCGCAGGGACTCTGTTGATTCAACTGGGCGGGCCGGGCATGCGCATTGGCATGGGCGGCAGCGCGGCCAGCTCGATGGCGGCGGGCGCGAACGCGGCCAGCCTTGATTTCGATTCAGTACAGCGTGGCAACCCTGAAATTGAGCGGCGCGCGCAAGAGGTGATCAACCAATGCGCCCAACAAGGTGCGGCCAACCCGATTCTTGCGATTCACGACGTGGGCGCGGGCGGCTTGTCGAATGCCTTCCCTGAACTGACGAACGACGCAGGGCGGGGCGCAAGGTTTGACCTGCGCGCCGTGCCACTAGAAGAAAGCGGTTTGAGCCCCAAAGAAATTTGGAGCAACGAAAGCCAGGAACGCTACGTGATAGCGATCGCGCCAGAGTCGCTCCAGCAGTTCACCGCGTTTTGTGGGCGTGAGCGCTGCCCGTTTGCGGTGATTGGCGTGGCGACTGAGGTAAGAGACTTGGTGCTGACGGATGGCTCGATCCCCGATTCACTCCCTCTCCTTCCGAGGGAGGGCAGGAGTGAGGGCATCCCCGCATCGGCCCCCGTCAACATGCCCATGAACGTACTTTTGGGCAAGCCGCCCAAAATGCATCGCGATGTGAAGACCGTTCAGCAGAGCGTCAAACCTATAGACCTCACAGGTATCGACCTGCAAAAGAGCGCGATTGCTGTTTTAAGCCACCCCACAGTCGCGTCCAAACGCTTTTTAATCACCATCGGCGACCGCACGGTGGGTGGCCTCACGCACCGTGACCAAATGGTTGGCCCGTGGCAAGTCCCAGTGGCCGACTGCGCTGTGACCCTGGCCGACTACCTGGGCTTTGCGGGCGAGGCGATGGCAATCGGCGAGCGCACGCCGCTGGCTGTGACCAACGCCGCTGCATCTGGCCGCATGGCCGTGGCTGAAGCCATCACCAATCTGCTGGCCGCGCCGATGGAGTTG
>JANPDQ010000351.1:0-5067 GCA_031431575.1 Polaromonas sp. | reverse complement strand
GAACCGCGAAACTCGCCTTCGAGTTCTTGAATGATTTTTCCGTTGCCGCGCACTGGGCCGTCAAGTCGCTGCAAATTGCAGTTGATGACAAACACCAGGTTGTCTAGGCGCTCACGCGCGGCCAGACCAATTGCGCCGAGTGATTCAACTTCGTCCATTTCGCCGTCGCCACAAAACACCCAGACTTTTCGGTTGGCAGTGTCCGCTATGCCGCGTGCGTGCAAGTATTTGAGGAAACGCGCCTGGTAAATGGCCATGAGCGGCCCAAGGCCCATAGACACCGTGGGAAACTGCCAAAACTCAGGCATCAATTTCGGGTGCGGGTAGCTGGACAAGCCCTTACCGTCGACTTCTTGCCTGAAGTTCAGCAACTGCTCTTCCGTCAAACGGCCTTCCAGGTAGGCACGTGCGTAGACGCCGGGCGAAACGTGGCCTTGTATGTACAGGCAGTCGCCGCCGTGCTCTTTGCCGGGTTCATTCGACTCGGCGTGCCAGAAATGGTTGAAGCCTGCGCCAAACAAACTGGCGAGTGATGCGAACGAGCCGATATGCCCGCCCAAATCGCCGCCATCCGCCGGGTGTAAGCGGTTGGCCTTGACGACCATGGCCATCGCGTTCCAGCGCATGTATGCACGCAAGCGCTTTTCAATTTCAAGGTTGCCGGGTGAGCGCTCTTCTTGATCAGGCTCTAGTGTGTTCACGTAGCCGGTGGTGGCAGAAAACGGCATGTCGATGCTGCTTTGGCGGGCGTGCTCGAGCAATTGCTCAAGTAAAAAATGCGCCCGCTCTGGGCCTTCACTGTCGATGACGGCAGACAAAGCGTCTAACCACTCGCGGGTTTCTTGAGCGTCTTGGTCCATTGCAGCGGTTGCGGTGCTGCTTGAATCGGTTGAGATTGGGTTGGCTGCCATTGTTTGTCTCCTGCGGTAACTTTGCATTTGCCAAATTAAATTTTTAGCTTGATGAATGCAATGTAGATGTTTTTAAGCTTGGTTCTCTATTTTGACACAATGATTTCAATTTTTCAAATTATGCTTTTCTATTTCACATTAAGAAAAATTATGGGCAACCAGAGAGCTGGTACCGTTTAATTTATAGCAGTCACTTAAACTGCAAAATGTTCTTATGGCTTACCTACCCCCACCGTCACGCCTTATAGCCAGCACTCCCGCCCCAATGTCGCTGTGGCGCCGCTGGTGGCGCAAGCAGTCGCCAGCGCGGCAAGACCGGTTTATCACCCTCGGGCCGCTGCTTGCAGTAATTTTGTTTTTATCCGCAGTGGTGGCGGCTTTTGGCTACCTACGGCTAGAAGAAATTGACCGTGAGCAGCAAGCCGTCAAGCGCGATGTGGAATACGCGCAGCAACGCCTGCGCCTGCGCCTGTTAGAGCGCCAAGAGCAGCTTATGCGGCTGGGCCGTGATATCTCGAACAACGAAGTCGATGCTGACGAATTTGTGGTGCAAACCGAATCATTGGTCAACCAATACCCCGAATTACTGGCGGTGACCTGGGTTGATGCAAGGCGGCGCGTGAAGGCCTCATACAGCTCGGCCAGTGCCAATTCAGCCCAGCTGCGCACGCCGGGCCAAACGCTGCAGTCAGGTGAGACCGACGGCACTTACGACCTGGCCCGGGACCTGCGCCAGCCCGTGTATTCCCGCCCTTTTGATGCCAAACCAGACTCCAGTGCAAACGCTGTTGAAGCCCGCAAAGGCGACGCGGCAGCGCTGCAACTGCTGGTGCCGCTGGAGGCGCAAACCAAGTTTGGTGGCGTGATTTTGGCGGAGTACTCCATTGAAGGCATGCTGCGTTATGGCGTTCCATCAGAAGTGACGGCTAAATATGCGGTGGCGCTGGTCGATGACAAGGGCCGCGTGCTGGCGGGCAACCTCGCTCCAAAACGCACCCGCGCCGGCGAGCTGCTGCCTTGGATTGAAGACGCGGCTGAGTATGAAATTCCCGTATCACTGGTGGGCAATGGCCTCTTGATTCGGGCGCAGGGCTACAGAGCGTCGCTGGGCGTAGTCGGCAGCGGGTTTTTCTGGCTCGTCAGCGCGTTAAGTGCGCTCACGGTGTGGATGCTGATAGGAACGTGGCGGCACACCCGCAGGCGCGTGCAGGCGCAGCAGGCGCTAGTCATTGAAACCAACTTTCGCCGCGCAATGGAGAACTCGATGCTGACCGGCATGCGGGCGCTAGACATGGAAGGCTGCATCACATACGTCAACCCCGCCTTTTGCCAAATGACGGGCTGGAGCGAAGCCGAGCTGGTCGGCAGCGCCCCGCCCTTTCCCTATTGGCCTGCTGGCGAGCAGCAGTCGCTGCATGCGCGGCTGGCGGACGAGTTGCAAGGCCGCTCGCCGCCGGGCGGCTTTGAAGTGCAAATTAAGCGCCGCACTGGCGCAGTGTTTGACGCACGCATGTACGTATCGCCATTGATTGACCCACGCGGCCAGCAAACCGGCTGGATGACGTCAATGACCGACATCACCGAGCCCAAGCGCGTGCGGGAGGAGTTGAGCGCGTCGTACGAACGCTTCACCACCGTGCTGGAAGGGCTGGATGCTGCGGTGTCTGTAGCCCCGCTAGGCAGCGAAGAACTGCTTTTTGCCAACAAGCTTTACCGCTTGTGGTTTAGCGCAGATGTATCTGGCCATCTGCGGTTGATTGCGCAAGCTGGCATGCCCGAAGCCGCCCCAAGCGGAGACGCCATGGACGAGGTTGACGGGCTGGCCGGCCTGCCGACCGACTCACTGACCGCAGCTCAAAGCAAAAACGCAGAGATTTTTATTCCTGAACTCGGCAAATGGCTTGAAGTGCGCTCCCGCTATTTAACGTGGGTCGATGGCCGCCTGGCGCAAATGGTGATTGCCACAGACATCACGCCGCGTCGCCACGCGGAAGAGCAAACCGCACAGCAAAACGAACGGGCGCAAACTGCCAGCCGCCTTATCACCATGGGCGAAATGGCTTCCAGCGTTGCGCATGAACTCAACCAGCCGCTGACCGCCATCAACAATTACTGCAACGGCATGGTCAGCCGCATCAAGGCAGACAAGATCACCACCGATGAGCTTTTGGGTGCCCTTGAAAAAACCGCCAAGCAAGCAAACCGTGCGGGGCAAATCATTCAGCGCATCCGTTCATTTGTCAAACGCAGCGAACCCAACCGAACGTTGGCTGATGTGGGCACGATCGTCAGTAACGCGATAGAGCTGGCAGAAATTGAGCTGCGCCGGCACAACGTTCGCCAAAGCCACTACATTGCGGCGCGTTTGCCGCAAATCATGGTCGACCCGATTTTGATTGAACAGGTGCTGATCAACTTGATGAAGAACGCCGCAGAGTCGATTGAACATGCGAAGCTGCCAGCGGCCCGCCGCAGTGTCGAGCTGCGGGTGGTGCCAAAGACGATTGACGAGCAGGCGGTGGTGGAATTTTCAGTACTCGACACCGGCCTGGGCATGTCAACGGAAGTCATGGCAAGAGTCTATGAAGCTTTCTACACCACCAAACCCGAGGGGATGGGGATCGGGCTGAAGCTGTGCCGCAGCATTGTGGAGTCGCACCACGGGCGGCTGTACGCGGAGAACCTTTACAATGCAGGCTCTGTTGTGGGCTGCCGATTCACCTTCTGGATACCCGTAAAACCGCTTGCGCATACCGCAACGTTTGCACTTGATTCGGTTCCAGACGATTTGACGGCGAAAAACCCAAGCATGTCTTGAGCGGTGCAGATAAAAGAGTTTGTTATAGAAAGTTTGCTATGAGCTTGATTCCGAAAAAAGGCACCGTTTATGTCGTTGATGATGATGAAGGCGTGCGCGATTCATTGCAGTGGCTGCTAGAAGGCAAAGACTACCGCGTGCGGTGCTATGACTCTGCCGAAACTTTTTTAAGCCGCTACGACGCACGTGAGGTCGCCTGCCTGATCGTTGACATCCGCATGGCCGGCATGACGGGACTTGAGCTGCAAGACAAACTCGTCGAGCGAAAATCGCCGCTGCCAATCGTCTTTATTACCGGCCACGGCGACGTGCCGATGGCAGTGACGACGATGAAAAAAGGCGCGATGGATTTCATCCAGAAGCCGTTTCAGGAAGAAGCCATCAGTAACCTCGTCGAGCGCATGCTTGAACAAGCCAGAATAGCTTTTGCGGGCCACCAGCAGTCTGCCAGCCGCGATGCGCTTCTGGCCAAGCTGACGACCCGTGAAACCCAGGTACTCGAACGCATTGTTGCGGGCCGCTTGAACAAGCAGATTGCTGACGACCTGGGCATCAGCATCAAAACCGTTGAAGCGCACCGCGCCAACATTATGGAAAAATTGAACGCCAATACCGTGGCCGACCTGCTGAAGATTGCCTTGGGTTCGACCACGCCCAAGGGCTGATATCTCCCTGCTTAAAATGCTATATATTTTATAGCTACTAGCGCCCGTATCCATTTGGCTAACGGGCGTTTTTACTTGTTAATCTGAAAAATTTAATCCATGACTGCCACCATCATCGACGGTATTGCCCTGTCAAAAGAACTTCGCTTGCAGGTTGCTGAGCGCGCCGCCGCCTTGCGCGCTCGCGGTGTAACACCCGGCCTGGCGGTGGTACTGGTCGGCGAGAACCCGGCCAGCCAGGTGTACGTTCGCAACAAGGTCAAGGCGTGCGAAGACAACGGCATTTACTCGGCGCTTGACCGACACCCCGCCACGTTGAGCGAGGCCGACCTGCTCGCCCGCGTTGATGCGCTGAACAACGACCCCGCCATACACGGCATATTGGTGCAACTGCCACTGCCCCCACACATTAACGCGCACAAAGTAATTGAAGCGATTGCGCCAGCCAAAGACGTAGACGGATTTCACGTGGCCAGCGCGGGCGCATTGATGGTTGGCCAGCCAGGGTTTTGGCCCTGCACACCTTATGGCTGCATGAAGATGCTGGAAAGCTTGATTAATCACGAAGGGGGCAAAGGCTACGACCTCAAGGGCAAACACGCGGTGGTCATTGGCCGCAGCAACATCGTTGGCAAACCAATGGCGCTGATGCTGCTCCAAAAAAACGCGACCG
>JANPDQ010000350.1:0-1537 GCA_031431575.1 Polaromonas sp. | reverse complement strand
TGGGCCATGGCCATGTCAAAGTAGCGGCGCGCAATGTCTACCCGTAAACCCGCATCGTCAGGCCGCGCAGCCAACTGTTTGCGCAGCGAATCCACGCGGCGCGTGGCTGGGTCGCTCGCCCGGCCGGGCAGGCGCTCGATGATGTCCGCGTCGTTGGCAGGTGTGTACGGCGCGGCATGGCTTTGCAGGCTGGCAAGGCAGGCAGCCAGGGCAAAACTGAAGGTGAATAATTTAAGTGGTGTCATAAATTTAGTATCAAATCAATAGCTGCTTGCGCCCGTATTCATTGGGCTACAGGGTCATTTTACGCAAAAATTTTCAATTTTTTGGCGGTTTACGCTTTAACAGCGCTTGCCAGCGGCGCCGGTGTCTTGCTGGCCCGCACCCCAACCGCAATCCCGCACGTCACCAGCAGCAGCCCGGCAATCAGGTTCCAGTACAGCGGCTCATTCAAAAATATCACTGCGCCCAGCGCCGACAGGCCGGGCACTATTGCCGTCAGCATGGTAGTGCGCACCGGTCCAAAGTACTCAATCATTTTGGTAAACGTAATGCCTGAAATCACCACCGAGCCGCCGCCTTGCCAGATGGTGTGAAAAATAATTTCAGACCACGGCGCGCTGGCCAGTTTGCTCTGCAAAACACCTGCCCACACGAGCACGCCATACGCCGGGATGAAGGTGATGACGCAAAACACAATCACCGCGATGGTGGCGGGCACTGCGCCAAGCGCGTGTTTGCGGCAAGTCACGGCATAAAAGGCCCAGCACGAAGATGCGCAGACGAAAAGCAGGTCGCCGATGTAGGTCTGGCTGCCTTCAGCGGGATTAAAAATCGCATTAAAAATGGACACACCTCCCACCATCAGCGCACCGCCAAAAATCATTGCCAGCCCGGTGATGCGCCCGGCACCCAAATGCTCGCGCAGCAGCCACACCGACAGCAGCGCGGTTGATAGCGGCAACATGCCCGGCAGCAGCACCGATCCATGCGCAGCCGGTGCGTACACAAACGCGCTGTACGCCAGCACTGCGTACGCCACGCCACCAAACGTGCCAATCAACACCGTTATGCCGACTGGCAAAGGCGACAAACCCAGCCAGGTTTGCCCGGTACTGTAGTTGGGGTTGTTGGCCTTGAGTTTGCGCACCAAAACATAGCCCCATGGCAGCAGCACCAAGCCCGCACCCACAAAGCGGCACAGCACAATGTCCAGCGGCGTCAAGCCCTTGAGCGCCATGAAGCGGGCTATGACGATAAAAGAAGTCCAGATGAGGATGGTGACGACGGCGGCGGTGATGCCGACGGTCTTGGGGGGAAAACGCATCGGCTCATTATCGCGGCGCTGGCGTTTTTACTGAAGGGCGCGCGGGTTAAGCTGTTCGGGCTGTCTGGCCTGCTTCGGCTGTTTTCGCACGGTGCCAGCCGTGCCTGTGCAGTGCAAAATACAGCGCTAAACAACTTTTAGTTGAAAGCTCCATGCCAACACCGTCCACAAATCCGGCAACAACTATTGAGCATGACGCGTTCATGTTCA
>JANPDQ010000349.1:0-2894 GCA_031431575.1 Polaromonas sp. | reverse complement strand
AAAACGCCAGCGCCACCGTCAACAGCATTGGCCGCGTTCAGCATCTGGTTGGGCGTGGGTGAGGTGAAGATTTGCCCGGGGCAGGCCGCGTCCAACATTCCGTGGCCTACAAAACCAGCATGAAGCGGCTCGTGTCCTGCGCCACCGCCAGAAATCAAAGCCACTTTTCCAGCCTTGGGTTGTTTGCGGCGTATAAATTCGTAGTCATCACCCAGAACGACGATATCGGCATGCGCAGCCGCAAAACCCTCCAGCGACTCTTCCAGGACCGAATCGACCCGATTCATAAAGTTTTTCATAGACTAATTCTTTTCCAAAAATGCGAAGGTAAAAATCAAGCCTGTTCCAGCGTGTTGCAGATCGAAGCAATGATCAGCGCCATAGAGCGTGAGCCTGGGTCAACATGCCCCTTGGCGCGATCACCCAAAAACGATGAGCGTCCGCGCGTTGCATCCATATCGGCTGTTGCTGCGGCGCTGTCATGCGCACATTGTGCAACGCGTACAGGCAAATAAGTACCACCTAGCGCCAATACCTTTTGCACAGGATCGAGCACATCCAAAAGCGTTTTTTGCCCGACCTCCGCTTTGCCAAGCTTCGTTAGCGCCTCAATACTTGCTCTTAATGCAGGGGCAAAGTCACTGGCCGTCGGTTTGATGGGCAACTCTTTGGCCAATGTCAACAACAAGGTTCCAAACACAGGACCAGAGGATCCGCCAATCATGGCGATACAAGTCTTGCCCATAATGTTGAGCGCTTCCAGCAGCTGGGAGTCTTGCATCGCAGGCAGCTTGGCCTGAATGGCAAGGGCGCCACGCATCATGTTGAGGCCGTGGTCGCCATCGCCAATCGCTTGGTCTAGCTGCGTCAATTCTTCGACATGGTCAATCAAAGTTTGGGTTGCATTTTGAATAATGATTTGTAACAGCATGATGAAAATTCTTTCTAGAAAATAAAATTATTTGACACGCTGACCGTGTATGTCGAACCAAAAAATATTCTGCAAATCCGCGCCAATGATTTCTCCGGGCTCAAACTGGGTGCCTGGCGGTACGGCGGCGATGACATCGTGTTCACTTCCGATGACCACCAAGTGCACTAAATATTGGTCACTCAATCGCTCGATGCGTTTGACCTGGCATTGAGTTTGGTTCGAGCCAGCCCGATAGACTTTTTGCAAATGAATGTGCTCTGCGCGGACGCCAAATATCGTCACATTTTTTGGTGCAACCAAGCTGGGGAACACAGCACGTGCTACCAAATTAATGCGCGGCGAACCAAGCCGACTTGCAGCGCTGATACTGACAGGGTCTTCGTAGACTTGTTGTGGCGTGCCGAGTTGCACCAACTCACCGCCATCAAGCACTCCAATTCGGGAGGCTAAGGTGAGTGCTTCGACTTGATCATGTGTTACGTACAACATGGTTGCACCCAAGTCTTGCTGAATGTGCTTGAGCTCTAGCCGTAAATCGTTACGCAGTTTTGCGTCCAGGGACGACAGGGGCTCGTCCATCAAATACACCGCTGGGTTGCGCACCAAAGCTCTGCCGATGGCAACACGCTGCATCTGGCCACCCGACAATTTAGTCGCTGGGTTTTGCAATTTGTCTTCCATCCGCAACAGCCGCGCTATGTCATGCACCTTTGTCTTGATGTCTGCCTCGCTCGTCTTGCGCAGCGGGGAGCGCAATGGAAAGGCGAGGTTATCGTAGACGCTCATGTGTGGATACAGCGAGTACTGCTGAAACACAAACGTCACGTCGCGCAGCGCTGGCGCTACCTTCGTCATGTCTCGGCCATCAATGAATACTTGTCCGCTATCTGGTGCTTCCAGTCCAGCAACCAGGCGCAGTGTGGTCGTTTTCCCCGCGCCACTGGGGCCGAGCAAGACTATGAACTCGCCACTCTTAACGTCAATATTTAAATTTTGAACTGCTTTGGTTGAGTCAAAGCTCTTGCTAACGCTAATGAGTTTTAAATCAGCCATGAAGTGCTCCTCGGACAGTAGAAGCGGACAAGGAGGCATGGTCTCGAATGGTGGGAATAGCGCGCCCGTTTACCTGGTCGAACAGCGTGATCTGGGATGCGTCAAAGGACAGACCGACATGGTCGCCGCGTGCAACTGGCGTTGCCACATCAATCTTTGCGCGAAGCGTGTTGTCACCCACGGTTTTTAATGTGACAACCTGACACGATCCCAAATATTCTGAGCCCAATACTTCAGCACGAAAAGCAGATTGCGCATCTAGCCTGACGTGCTCGGGTCGAACGCCATAGAGCAAAGGCCTGTTGATGACGGCTTCTTGTAGTGCGGGCAACCCCAAACTTACCGCACCGACCGTTACCTCAGTGGCTCCTTTGGCCAAACCAGCCTCAAAAGGAATAAAGTTCATGGCGGGTGAGCCCATGAAGTCCGCAACAAATACGGTTGCTGGGCGATCATAAATTTCTTGAGGTGCTCCCAGCTGCTCAATGATGCCTTGGTTCATGATGGCAATTTTGTCGGCCATAGACATGGCTTCGCGCTGGTCATGCGTGACGTATACCGTCGTTGCGCGCAGGCGATCGTGCAGGTTTCGCAACTCTTCACACATAACTTCACGAAACTCGGCATCCAGAGCCCCCAAAGGCTCGTCCATCATGAACGCTAAGGGCCGCCGTACGATAGCCCGGCCCAACGCCACCCGCTGCCTGTCGCCACTGGTCAGCCCGGACACTGACTTTTTGAGCAACCCGGTAATTTGCAAGGTGCGCGCTGCATCTTCAACACGCTTGTCAATTTCTTTTCGATCCATGCCTTGCGACACCAGCGGAAACGCAATATATTGTCGAACGTTCATGTGTGGGTACAACGCAAACATCTGAAAAACCATCGCGATGTCGCGCTGGGATGC
>JANPDQ010000348.1:0-5854 GCA_031431575.1 Polaromonas sp. | reverse complement strand
AAGATAAGCACTGATCACGTCTTGGTTGTTACGCACTTCGTCAGGCGTTCCGTCGCCGATTTTTTTGCCGTAGTCCAGCACCACCACGCGGTCTGAAATATCCATCACCACGCCCATGTCGTGTTCAATCAACACCACCGTCGTGCCAAACTCATCGTTTACGTCCAGCACAAAACGGCACATGTCCTGCTTTTCTTCAACGTTCATGCCGGCCATGGGTTCGTCCAGCAGCAGCACCTGTGGCTCCATTGCCAGGGCGCGGCCCAGGTCAACGCGCTTTTGCAGGCCATACGGCAGCTGGCCCACTGGCGTTTTGCGGTAGGCCTGAATCTCCAAGAAGTCGATGATTTTTTCAACCGCCTCGCGGTGCATGATTTCTTCTTTTTCCGCCGGGCCAATGCCAAAGGGGTTGCGAAAGGCCTGCGCCAAGATGCCGCTTTTGATTTTTAAATTGCGTCCGGACATGATGTTGTCGAGCACGCTCATGCCCTTGAACAGCGCCAGGTTTTGAAAGGTGCGCGCAACGCCCATCACGGCTACCTGGTGGCTGTTCATGTGTTTGAACGTCTGGCCGCGAAATGTGATTGATCCCTGCTGCGGCTGGTAGACGCCGTTGATGCAGTTCAGCATGGAGCTTTTGCCCGCACCGTTGGGGCCAATGATGGCGCGAATCTCATGCTCTTTGACATTGAACGAAATATCTTGCAGCGCCTTGACGCCGCCAAACGCCAGCGAGATGTTTTTCACGTCAAGGATGACGTCACCGATTTTTTTAGTCATAAAGCTGTTGAAGTCAATTTACCGCAGAGGCGCAGAGGACGCAGAGTAAGCGGGTCAGAGAAAGAAAATTTCAAAAGGCTTCTTTGTATTCCTCTGAGAACCTCTGCGTTCTCTGCGCCGCTGCGGTTAAGGACTGGGTATTTCATGCTGCCACTTTCACAGGCGCAAAAGTTTTGCAGTCACCAATTTTTAAGGTCGCGCTTACGCTACCGCTGCGGCCGTCTTCAAATTTCACCACTGTTTCAATGAATTGTTCGGTTTTGCCACTGTAGAGCGCATCAATCAATGGCTGGTATTTATCGCCAATAAAACCGCGTCGCACTTTGTTGGTACGCGTCAGTTCGCCGTCATCAGCGTCGAGCTCTTTGTGCAAAATCAAAAAGCGGCTGACCTGCGAGCCCGCCAGCAAGGCGTCAACGCTTAAATCTGCATTGACTTTTTCAATGCACTCTTTGATCAGCTGGTAGACCTCTGGCTTTTGCGCCAAATCGGTGTAGCCCGCATACGGCAGGTTGCGGCGCTCAGCCCAGTTGCCCACTGCGTCAAAGTCGATGTTGATGAAAACGCACACTTTGTCGCGCCCATCGCCGTAAGCGACTACTTCCTTGATGTGCGAGAAAAACTTGAGTTTGTTCTCCACGTATTTCGGGGCGAACATCGCGCCATCGTTTGCGCCACCATGAATACGGCCTACGTCTTTGACCCGGTCAATAATTTTTAAATGGCCGCTCGCGTCGATGAACCCGGCATCGCTGGTGTGGTACCAGCCATCAGCCGTCAGAACCTCAGCCGTCGCCGTCGGGTTTTTGTAGTATTCCTTGAGCAACCCGGCCGACTTGACCATGATCTCGCCGTTGGCTGCCACCTTGATTTGCACGCCTGAAATGGGCACACCTACTGTGTCGGCGCGCGCCTCGTTGTCGGGTTGCAGACACACAAACACAGCGGTTTCAGTGGAGCCATACAACTGCTTCATGTTGATGCCGATGGAGCGGAAGAACGTAAACAAATCAGGCCCAATTGCCTCGCCCGCTGTGTAAGCCACACGCACGCGGGAAAAGCCCAGGGTGTTGCGCAGTGGCGCATATACCAGCACATTTCCCAGTGCGTACAGCAGTGTTTGTAGCGCGCCGATGGATTTGCCGTCCATGCGGGCGGGCCCAACGCGTTTGGCCACACTCATGAAGTAAGTAAAGATGCTGCGTTTGACGCGCCCGGCATCTTCCATGCGAATCATCACCGTGGTCAGCATGCCTTCAAAAACACGCGGTGGGGCGAAGTAATAGGTCGGCCCGACTTCTTTCAAGTCGATCATGACGGTGCTGGCGCTTTCCGGGCAGTTGACCACATAGCCGCAGGCCAGCCACTGAGCGTAGCTGAAGATGTTTTGGCCAATCCAGGCGGGCGGCAGGTAAGCCAGCACTTCTTCGTTTGCCGTGAGTTTGTCGAAGTCCGCGCCCGCTTTAGCACGGTCTAGCAGCGTGTTGTGGGTGTGCACCACGCCTTTGGGGTTGCCGGTGGTGCCAGACGTAAAAAACATGGCCGCCACGTCGTCAGGTTTGGTTTTGGCCACTTCCGCTGCATACCAGCCAGGTTGGATGCTTGCGAAGTTTTTTCCCTTCTCGACCAACTGGTCAAGCGCCATGAGGCCGGGCTCTGAATAATTGCGCAAGCCGCGGGGCTGGTCAAAGAATATGTGGCTCAGTTGCGGGCATTTTTCGCGAATTTCCAGCAGCTTGTCGACTTGCTCCTGGTCTTCAGCAAAAGCAAAGCGCACTTCGGCGTTGTTGATTGGAAATATGCACTCGGCACCGACTGCGTCTTGATAGAGTGGAATGGGAACAGCGCCCAGCGATTGCGCGGCCAGCATGGTGGCATACAGACGCGGTCGGTTGCCGCCCACCACCACCAAGTGTGCGCCGCGTCCCAAGCCGGCTTGGTGCAAGCCGCAGGCGATCAACTCCACCATTTTGGCCATAGCTGCCCAGCTGTGCGCTTGCCAGATGCCGTATTCTTTTTCGCGCATGGCTGGCGCATTTGGGCGCTCGGCAGCGTGTTTGATTAGCAGTTGGGGAAACGTTGTCTGCATGGTGCCTGTCTCGCAGTCTTTGTCACTGTTTGTCTTCGTTTTTGTCGTTGGATCGTCGCTGCGCAGTGGTTAGGTGCGTAACCAGCCGAGGAGTTACCGCTTTGATTGCCATCGTAGGCAGTCGTTTGACGCTATGTTGTCGTTCCGACGACAATTCAAGGGTGTTTACTCCCCCGGACTTTCCCTTGTCATCCAGAGGTATACGTGTTTGTGCTTAGTAAGCCCCTGCAGATTCGCCAGCGCGCGGCCAGCGAAGATGAGCTGGCCAGCATTCCGTGGCTGACTCTGCTGCTGCCCTCTGAGCGCGCTATGGCGGTGGCCGAACTCAGGCTGGGAGATGCTGCACCTGGTGACTACGTCTGCCGCGTTGGCAAACCGGTGACGTTTTGGTTTGGTGTTGTGCAAGGGCTGCTCAAAATGAGCGCCGACAACGCACAGGGCATGACCATGACGTTCACCGGCGTGCCGCCAGGTGGCTGGTTTGGCGAGGGCACCGCGCTCAAGCGCGAGCCGTACCGTTACAACATCCAGGCGCTGCGTAAAAGCGTTGTCGCCGGATTGCCGGTAGACACGTTTCACTGGTTGCTGGACCACTCGATCGGCTTTAATCGGTTCGTGATGATGCAGCTCAATGAGCGCTTGGGACAATTTATTGCGGCTCGCGAAATTGACCGCCTGAACAATCCGGACATTCGCGTGGCACGCAGTTTGGCCGCACTGTTTAACCCCGTGTTGTACCCGGGCGTTGGCGAGGTATTGCGCATCACCCAACAAGAGTTGGCGTACCTGGTGGGGCTGTCGCGCCAGCGGGTCAATGAAGCGCTGACCGCCTTGCAAGCGCAGGGTGCGATACGCGTGGAATACGGCGGGTTGCGGGTTTTAGACCTGGGAGCGCTTCGCAGCACCGTTTTCTGATACAAAAAAGAGCTGTAGCCCAATGAATTAGGGCGCAAACAGCTATAAATTAAATAGCAAAAACAACACGCCCAAGCGGTTTCGGCGTTCTCCAGCGGCCTCTCACGCTGTTTTTTACGCATTTTTTACGCCTCAAGGGACTTTCTCTTACCCCGTTTTTATGCCTGTCGGCCTAACCTCAGGCCACTATTTAATATGGGGAGAAGTTTCATGGATATCGCGTTTGTTGTGGGGATTGCCGCGCTGTGGGGCGTGATGGCGCTGCTGGTGGCCGGCTTTCGAAAACTTGAAAAGCCAGCGGGAGCACGGTCATGATCAGCCTGAATATTCTTTACGGCTTTGGCGGGGTCAGCGCCGCGTTGTTGCTGGCGTATCTGGTTTATGCGCTGATCTGCGCTGAGGAGTTTTGATGACTTCTTCAGCTTGGAGCTTATTGGCTCTTTTTCTTGTTTTACTTTTGGTTCTAGCCTGGCCGCTGGGTATCTGGCTGGCCCGCATCTGCTCAGGCAATCTGCCGTGCTGGATGCACAAGGTTGAATCACCGCTCTACAAACTCGCAGGCACGATACCCGATAGATCGATGAACTGGTCAAGCTATGCGCTGGCCTTGCTGGCTTTCAATTTGCTGGGCGCGTTATTTGTTTACGGTTTGCAGCGCTTTCAGGTTTACTTGCCGCTTAACCCGGCGGGCATGGCCAATGTGTCGGCGGACTCAAGCTTCAACACCGCCATCAGCTTTGTTGCCAACACCAATTGGCAGGGTTACAGCGGCGAAGCCACCATGAGCTACCTGACGCAAATGCTGGGGCTGGCAGTGCAAAACTTTTTGTCGGCGGCTACAGGCATTGCCGTGTTGTTTGCGCTGTTTCGTGGCTTTGCAGCCAAGTCAACTGGTTTGTTGGGCAATTTCTGGGTAGACATCACCCGCATCACCACGTGGGTGCTGCTGCCGATGTCGCTGGTGCTGGCGATTGCTTTGTCATCACAGGGAGTGATTCAAAACTTCTCAAGCTACAAAGATGTCGCAACGCTTGAGGTGACCACCTACAGCCAGCCTAAAAAAGATGCTGCGGGCGAAGTCCTCAAAGACGCAAAAGGCGATGCAGTGATGGAAGAGATCAAAGCCGACAAGCAAACCATCGCCATGGGTCCCGTCGCGTCACAAGAAGCCATCAAGATGCTGGGCACCAACGGCGGTGGATTTTTCAACGCCAACTCGGCGCACCCGTATGAAAACCCGAACGCTTTGACCAATCTGCTGCAAATGCTGGCGATATTTGTGATTCCAGCGGCGCTGTGTTTTGCGTTTGGCCGCGCGGTGGGTGACACGCGTCAGGGCTGGGCTGTACTGGCAGCGATGACGGTGATGTTTGTCATTGCCGTTGTGGCCATCATGCCCGCAGAACAAATGGGCAATCCACAACTGGCAGGGCTGGGTGTGGACCAAACGCTGAGCCCGATGCAATCAGGCGGCAATATGGAAGGCAAGGAAACCCGCTTTGGCATCACTGCGTCTGCCCTGTTTGCAGTCATCACGACGGCGGCATCTTGTGGCGCGGTCAACGCCATGCATGACTCGTTCACACCGCTGGGCGGCATGGTGCCGATGGTGATGATGCAACTGGGTGAAGTGGTGTTTGGCGGGGTCGGCACCGGCTTGTACGGCATGTTGATCTTCGCTATCTTGGCGGTGTTTATTGCAGGCTTGATGATTGGCCGCACGCCTGAATATCTGGGTAAAAAAATCGAAGCCCATGAAATGAAGCTGGTGTCGGTGGCAATTCTGATCACGCCAATTTTGGTGCTGGCGGGCACAGCGCTGGCCGTTATGTCGGGCGCGGGCAGGGCGGGTATTGCCAACCCGGGGCCGCACGGCTTTTCTGAAATTTTGTATGCACTCACATCGGCTGCCAACAACAACGGCAGCGCCTTTGCGGGCTTGTCTGCCAACACACCGTTTTACAACACGCTGCTGGGCATTGCCATGTGGCTGGGCCGGTTTGGCGTGATCTTGCCTGTGCTGGCGATTGCGGGTGCGCTGGCCAGCAAAAAGCGGCTGCCAGTGACTGC